>CALDGV010000722.1 GCA_937941745.1 uncultured Prosthecobacter sp.
CAGGCGGTGCCTGCCTTTCGGGAAGGTGACGCTGGCAGCTGCACGATAAAGGAAGGGCACATGGCGGTCGCCACGCACACCGGTCTCAACATACTTCTGCGGGAAATCAAAGAAGCCAAAGACGTCCTCTGTGTAGCTCTCACCGACCTTTGGCGGCTCGCTGGGCCAGGCGTTCGCATCGGGCATGCCATCCTCGGCGATCTGGATCAGCACTCGTCCTGCGGGGACGTCTTTCTTCGTCACTGGCGGAGGCGGCGGGATGAATTGATACTTCGCCTTCAGTGCCTCGGTGTCGATCGGCCCGCGGTAGATCGCCACATCGTCCAGCCAGCCATTGAAGGTATGAGAGGAGGCCAGCGTGGAGCCGCTGCCAATGACGAGGGCATCGCCATCGGTCACGGGAGCGCGATCAGTCGCACCGCCCATGTCCCAGGTTCCATCGGTTTCACGACCGTCGATAAAGCCCTTGATGCTCTTGGGCTGGCCATAGGTGTAGGTCACTGCCACATGATGCCAGCCACTGGTTGGCACAGTCTCCTTGGACCACCAGCGGTGCCAGTCTCCCTTTTTTCCGGGCACATCAGCGCTGCGGAAGAGGAAGCCGATCTGGGTGCCCACCTTGCCGTGCTGCAGACGGAAGGCATAGTTCTGATTCTCCTGGCCAAACTCCTTCGTTCCCAGGCGGCCTTTGCCGATGATGTAAGGGACTCCAGAGGCATCCTGGGGCTTCACCCAGGCTTCCAGGGTGATGGTTTCATTCAGGCCAAAACGCAGTTCCGGGCTGTCAGGCACGGTGATGGCTGTTTTCTTGCCGTCGCCGTTGAAAAAGCGGGCCGCATTGGCCTGAGAGAAGCCAGGAAAAGTGGGCGACCGCGGGCCGGCCTCTTTTTCACCATCAAAGCGCCACTGCTTCACCGGCGTGGCGACCGGCTTATCGGCGACGTCGTTACCCCCAGAGTCATTCTGGGCATGAACGGTGGCAGCTAGAAAAAGAAGAGAGGCAAATGACAAACGGGTCATGGGCCTATCAACGGCTTGGACCGAAGCTTTTCAGCATTCCCGGCACCCCACTTTCGTGAGGGTATCTCAGGCCACGGCTGCGGAAAGCTCATCCATGGCAGCGGCCGCATCGGCCTGGCCAAAAAAGGATGTTCCGCAGACAAAAAGGTTCGCGCCGTGCCTTTTGGCGATGGGGGCGGTGTTCGCGTAGATACCACCATCCACTTCCAGATGATACTTGAGGCCGTGACGATCGCGGTAATCCCGTGCGGCCGCCAGTTTGGGCATGGTTTCCTTCTCCATGAAGGGCTGGCCGCCAAAGCCGGGCACCACGGTCATAACCAGCAGGAGGTCGATCATGTCCGCATAGGGAATCGCTGCCTCAAAAGGGGTGTCGGGATGCAGAGCCAGCCCGCAATGTTTTCCAGCCGCCCGGATGCGCTTCAGGGTTTCTGCCACGGAGGAGTCGTACTTGGCCTCGACATGGATGGTGATGTTGTCTGCACCTGCCTTCAAAAAGCGCTCCAGGTAATGGTCGGGCCGGTGAATCATCAAATGCACGTCCAGATACATCGCGGAGCTTTTCCGGACGACCCCGACCATCTGGGGACCAAAGGAAATGTTGTCCACAAAAGCTCCATCCATCACATCCAGATGCAGCCAGCGTGCGCCCGCTGCCTCGGCCCGGGCCACTTCGGAACCGACCTTGGACCAGTCGGCGGCAAGCAGGGAGGGAAGAATCAGAGAAGTGGTGTGGGCGACGGGGTCCATGAGCTCCCGGATGAAGCCTGTGACCCCGCCGCCCGCAACTTGGAAGTTTCTCCTCGGAAGCCCCTTCTCTTTTCTCAACGCTTCACAGGAGCCTGACGGCGAGGTGGCGGTGCCAGGAAGGCATTCGCACCCACCTCGGAACCGATCTTGGTGTTCCGGCGCAGGATCACACTCAGAGTTTGAGCTTGGATCATGCGAACCACATCTCTTGGCAGGTAGGATTCATACCAGAAGCGGTCGCCATCCCGCAGACGGGTGAACTGATCGACCAGGATGCGATGGAAGGTCTCACCGACCATCGAGCCTGGACGATCCGCCTCCGCCAGCCCGCCCACCCAGAGATCAATGTCCGCGGGGCTCTCGTAGGCTGCATCAAGCTCCGCCACCACCTGACGGTTGGGATTCACGTCCTGGAAGCGGTTGACCGGGCGCAGTTTCAGAGCGGCGCGCATCTGGGCGAAGCTTGGCAGGCCGTGATCACGTCCGCGCTGGATGTTCAGCGATGCCAGATCCAGACCACCAGAGCCGGGGGCGCCAAACAGGAAGTCACGAACATCATCAATCACCCATTCATCGAGCTCCTGGGCGCGACCGAAGCACAACCCGCGTAGGATGGGATCAATGCCTTCACCCGAGATATGCTGGGGCTGGAAAAAAGACTGCGCCAGCGTCAGGTTCCCTGCTTCGATCTCCGTCCCAGCAGCATCCACCCTCAGCAGTGTGGACGAAAGCAGGCTGTGACCGATCCGGTAGGCTGCTGTGGCGAATTCATTGGCAATGGATGGATTCACTCCAGGCTTGTAGCCGGTGTAGGGCTTCAGTGCGCCTGGCCCAAGCAGCACCGGCAGGAATTCGCGGTAGGTGATGGCCTGCATCTCCGCTCCAACCACGATGCGGGCAAAGCTGTAGATCTCTTCGTCCGAAGCCGCCGGGTTGGCAGCGCGGTAGAGGTCCGCCCAGAAATTGTGCTCACGCACAAAGAGGGTGTGGATGGCAATCAGACCCACCTGCTCATTGACCCGCACATCGCCTGCCACGAAGAAGCCCGGCACGGGAGGCAGAGCCGCCAGAGCCTCCGAATGCGTGGGCAGGAGGTCGCCATGAGCACTGGGCGTCACTTTCAGACGACCGGAGCCATCGTTCGCCCTGAGTGCTGCTGCACGTGCTGAATCTGAGCCATACACCTGGGAGGCGTCGATCCATGCAGTGATCGCGCTTTTCTGCTCACGGACGCCATTGACCGTATGGTAGGCACTCCGGTTCAGCGGAATCACGGCCGTGCCGCTGCCTGCAGGATCAAAAGAAGGGTCACCCGAGGGAACTGGGATCGGAAATGCCTCTGCGGGATCCGCCGTCGGCGTTTCATCCAGGTCATGGTCGAGGAACTGGCCCCACTGCCAGAGCATGTCGCTGGCACCACGACGGTTCGGACGGTTGTTGAGCTGCTTCGAGACCGCATTGCTCACCACCCTCGGGCTCGGGCGGGAGGCACCGGCAGGTGCACTCACACCATCAGCATAAGCGTTGGGAGCCAGGCGGCTGAAGGCTTGGTCGGGAGTTCCCCACATGGCGTTCGCCAGATTGTTGCCACTGCCATCCACCGTGCGAAACTCCTCAGGAAGAATGAAAGAGGTCGGCATGGCAGGTGGCCGGGGCTGGCCAGGGTTCTGCGGCATCGGTGGACGCTGTCCATCCCTCGGAGCCGGACCCTGGGCGGGTGGCCGGGGCTGCTTGGCAGGATCAAGGCGCGGGATGGGGGCTGCGCCATTCGGCATGGGCTGGGGGGCACCCTGCTGCGCCGTGGCGGTGCCGCTGAGGGCGATGGCGGCCGAGGTGGCAAGCACCCGGCTGATCTGGATGGGACGGATGGGTTTCATGACTGAGTTCGGTTTAGGGTTGGTCTTGTGGCGTCTGGCGGATGCCAGCGTGATCGTCACACCCCCAACAGACCGCGCCTGTGTTAAGGACTTATGTCAGCCAGCCCGGAGAATTGTTATGGCATGGTAAATGTTGAAAAGCAGCCCGCCTTCCCGATAGACAGGGCACGCCCATCATGAAGTCCCTCTTCCTCACCAACGAATTTCCTCCCTACATCTACGGCGGTGCCGGTGTTCACGTGGAATACCTCACCCGCGAACTCGCCAAGCTGATGGAGGTCGAAGTTCGCTGTTTTGGAGATCAGGAAGTGAACGCAGCCCCGTTAAGCGTGCACGGAACCAGCCTCGACACCGCGCAGTGGACCAGTCCGGCCAGCCTGAAGTCCGTGTTTGGCGCCCTGCAGCGCTGCCTGGACTTCAACACCCGGAACATTGACGCCCAGGTCGTGCATCTGCACACCTGGTATTCCCACTTCGGCGGCATCCTGGCCAAGTTGAACTATGGCCTGCCCATGGTGCTCACCGTGCACTCCCTGGAGCCTCTTCGCCCATGGAAGCGCGAGCAGTTAGGCGGCGGCTATGACTTCACCTGCTGGCTTGAAAAGACGGCCATTGAGATGGCGGATGCCGTGATCGCCGTCTCCGAGGAGACGAAGTTTGACCTGCTGCGCCTTTTCAAAGTCGATCCACACAAGATCCATGTGATTCACAACGGCATTGATCCCGATGAATACCACCGCATTGAGGCCCCTGAGGTCCTCCGCAAGCATGGTGTCAATCCCGATCAGCCCTACGTTCTTTTCGTGGGCCGCATCACCCGCCAAAAAGGCATCATCCACCTCGTGCGCGCGATCGAAAGCATGGCACCCGGCTTCCAGATCGTGCTTTGCGCCGGTGCGCCTGACACACCTGAGATTGCTGCCGAAATGCAGGCGGCCGTGGCTGCAGCCCAGGCCACGCGCGATGGCATCATCTGGATTCAGTCCATGCTGCCCGTGCCGGAGAAAATCGCCATGTATTCCCATGCCGAGGTCTTCTGCTGTCCCTCCATTTACGAACCGTTTGGCATCATCAACCTCGAAGCCATGGCCTGTGAGACGGCCGTGGTAGCAAGCGCCGTCGGCGGCATCAAGGAAGTCGTGGTGCATGGTGAAACCGGCCTCCTCATCCCGCTCGACCAGCAGAATGAGAGCCCCTTTGAAGCCACGGATCCGGAACGCTTCGCCCGCGATCTGGCCGAAGGCGTCAACAGCCTGATGGCAGATCCGGAAAAGCGCCGCCGCATGGCACTTGCAGGTCGGCAGCGTGCGGTGGACCGCTTCAGTTGGGCAAGCATCGCCCACCGCACCAAGGCGCTTTACGACACCCTTGTCTGAGGAAAGCTGTCTCGTTTTCGCTTGGATCAGCAGTCATAAACAGCCTGATAAGCAGCGGTAATCTTGGCCAGCCATTCGGCCTGATCCATGGCCCAGTAGCGGTTGGAAAAGATCTCCACCTCCCGGTGGCCGGTGAAGCCTGCTGCATCCACCCAGTCAGAAATCTGGCGAATGGGGATGCAGCCTTCGCCCATCAGCCCACGATCGTTTAACAGGTCCGCTGTAGGCGTCTTCCAGTCACAAAGATGAAAGGCGAAAAGCCGGTCTTTAGACGCAGTCAGGCGGATCTGCGCCTCCAGTTCAGGGTCCCACCAGATGTGATACACATCGGCCGCGATACCCACCTGCTTTGGTGAGCCCAGCGCATCACAGATGTCATTCGCCTGACGCATCGTGTTCACCGCGCTGCGGTCATCTGCATACATGGGGTGCAGAGGCTCGATGCCGAGCTTCACGCCAGCAGCCTGCGCATCGGGGAGAACAGCGGCGATGCCTTCCGTGATCTGCTTTCTGGATTCCTCCAGGGACTGTCCAGGCACTGCTCCACAGACCAGAACAATCAAGGGGGCACCCAGTGCATGGGCCTGCTCAATGCAGCGACGGTTGTCATCAATGGCTTCCTGTCTGGAAACAGTGGTTTTGGCAGGAAAAAAGCCTCCACGACACAGGCTGACGATCTCCAAACCGGCTTCTCTAGCCTCACGACCGACAGCGCCAGGATCACGGCCATCCAGATTGTATCGCCAGAAGGTGATTCCACCCACCCCCGTCTGCGCATATCGGCGGATGCACTCCTCCGTGCTCCAGGGCTTGGTGGTGATGGTGTGGATGCAGAGACGTTTCATGGTGAAATCAAGGGCAGTGCGCAGGACGTTTCTAGCCGCTGCTCTTCGTCGCCTCCACCAAAATCAAACCTCGATCCAGCCTGCTGCCAGCCTTGCCACACGGCGGCAGCCTTTCTACAGTGCCTTTGCCATGAAGAAAATTCCTGTGACCCACCGCCGTCAGTTCCTCACCACTACCGCAGCAGCGCTTTGCTTCCCGATGATTGTCCCGCGCTCTGTCTTTGGCGCTGCTGGACGCCCGGCGCCCTCCGAACGCATCACTGTCGGAGCCATCGGATGGGGAACCATCGCAGGAGACTGGACCCCCTCCTTCCTGAACAACGACAAATGCCAGGTGATTGCCGTGGCAGACCCGATGAAGGAGTACGGACATTACGGCTACGATGGCAAAGAAACCGGCGGCCGCGAAGCCGGACGTAAGGTCATCGACGAACATTATTCCAAGTCCGCCAACAAGCCCACGAAGGTCTGCACCGCTTACGCCGACTTCCGTGAGATGATGGACAAGGAGGACCTCGATGCCGTGCAGGTTTCGACGCCCGACCATTGGCACGCTTACATGGCCATCTATGCCGCCCGCAAAGGCAAGCACATCTATGGTCAAAAGCCGCTGGCCCTGAACATTGCCGAGGGCCGCCGCATGGCGGATGAGGTGGCCAAGGCAGGCGTCACCTGGCAGACGGGCAGCCAGCAGCGCAGCGACATCTATTTCCGCATGGCCTGCGAACTGGTGCGCAACGGTCGTCTCGGCAAGCTCAAGCACGTCCGTGTCGGCCTCCCAGGCGGCCACAGCAACTGGAATGGCATGGCAGACAAGACCGAGGTCGCTCCAGTGCCAGCCGACTTTGATTACGAAATGTGGCTTGGGCCGGCGGAGCAGATGGACTACCGACCCGCTCTGCTGCCTCTCAACTGGCGCCACAATTTCGCCTTCTCTGGCGGCATGATCACCGATTTCGGGGCTCATCACATCGACATCGCCCAGTGGGGAATCGGCACCGAGCATACCGGCCCCACCGAAATCAAAAACATTTCGGGCACTCTGGATCTCAAAGCCCTCTATAACACGGCTACCGCCTTCAACTTTGAGTGCGTTTACGACAACGGCGTTGTCATGCACGTCGCCAGCCCGGACCATAAGCTGATGCCCGAGGTGGAAGCCGCACTTCAGAAGGCTGGCAGCAGCAAGAAGCCCTTCGACCATGTTGGCATCCTTTTCGAAGGCGATGCAGGCAAGTGGATCTATGTCAACCGGGGCAAGATCACCGCCAGTGATCCCGCCATCCTCCGTGAGAAAGCCGGCCCGGGTGAAATCCACCTCTACGAAAGCAAGGACCACACCGACAACTTCCTGAGCTGCATCTACGATGGCAAGCCAACCGCAACGCCGGTCGAAATCAGCCATCGAAGCATCACCATCGCCCATCTGGCGAACATCGCCCTGCGGACAGGCAGCACCTCGCTGAAGTGGAATCCACAGACGGAAACCATCGAAGGCAACGAAGCAGCGTCCAAACTGCTCTCGAAGGAATGGCGGAAACCCTGGGTGCTGTGATGCGGCTGCAGCTTCTACCGCTCTTCTTGGTCGCCGTTGCGACGAAACTCGCAACGGCGACTTATGGTCAGACACTCCAACTCACTCCGGGAGAAATGTTGCGTGGGAGCCCCTTCGGCCAGCCTCCCAACACGAAATCTGAGGTTGTGAGCCAGCCTGCCGCTGCCAGCGAACCGGCCAAAATCGCCCAGGGCTACCTTTACGTGGAGCCTTACCAGGTCCGTTTTGAAGCCTTGATAGATGCACGAAGGTTCCTGCACTGGCTGAATCCACTGCGGGAGGCTCCTGCTGAACTGGATGCAGCGGCCCAAAAGGCTGCCGCGGAATCGGCACATGCCCAAGTGCTGGACTGGTGCCGCATCAACGTAAACGGCACACGCATCGAAGGCAGTTTTATTGGGGTCTCAGCGATCAAAGGCCGTCCCGGAGCCACCCTGCCTCTGGCAGAGGGTGAATCCATCCCCATCGACGAAGCCATGTTCGGCCTCATGTGGGAGTTCCCGACGCCTCCGGGTCCAGAGGACATCATCATGGAATGGCGGGGCTTTTCGGAAAACATCCCCATTCTTCCGGTTCGTGTCTTCTTTGGCAAAACCTCCGAGGTGTTGGAAGCCAGCCGGCTTCTGCCCAGGATTTCATGGAAGGCCGAAGGTCGCCTGCCCAGACCGGCACCTCTGGCCAAGGTGCCTGAACTTCAAGTCACCGCACCTTTCATGGTCCCCCTGGCCTCGATCATCTGGGCAGCATCAGGACTGCTTTTCCTGCTTTTCGTCCGCATTCACGAACGCCATATCCCAGGCGGTTACCTGCCCTTCACTGCCACCTGGATTCTGGGGGCCATCCTGACATTCCGCCTGCTCAACATCCCCATTGGCGGAGGGGTGGAGATTCCCGAGACCCAGGACAAAAAGGCGGCAGAAACGGTTCTGACTCCCCTGCTCCGAAACGTTTATCGTGCCTTTGACCACCGTAGCGAGTCCGAGATCTATGACGTTCTCGCGCGCAGTGTGGATGGAGAACTCCTCCGACAGCTCTACCTGGAAACCATCCAGGCGCTCACACTGGAAGGACGAGAAGGCACGCGGGTCACCATTCACGAATTCAGTGCTGACGTGAGCACGGTCAAACCTTCTCCAGGCGGCCCAGGATTCGTGGCTGACTGCCAGTGGACCGCCCTTGGTAACGTAGGGCACTGGGGGCACACCCATACCCGCGTGAACCGCTACACGGCCACCGTCACCATCCACCCCGTGGAAAACGCCTGGAAAATCACGGGCCTGCAGGTCCGTGAAGCCCGCCGCCTTTGATCTTAGCCGCATCTTCATCGCCATGTCCCTCTGCCTCTCTTTCCCCGTCACAGGAAATCCTGCCGAGGTCCTCCAGCTGATCGAGCGTCCGCTGCCACCGCTTCATGATCATGATGTGCGGGTGCGGATGCGGTATGCCCCCATCAATCCGGCTGACCTCAACTTCATCGAAGGCACCTATGGCCGCACGGCTCATCCTCCCGCCATTCCTGGCCACGAAGGCTGCGGCGAAGTCGAGGCCGTTGGCCGGTCTGTCACCTCCTTGAAGCCTGGAGACGTCGTGATTCCGCTGCTCGGAGCCGGCTGCTGGGCACAGCACCTCACGGCAGCCGAACATCATTTTGCCCTTCTGCCGGCAGGCATAGACCGCGTTCAGGCATCAATGCTTCGCATCAATCCAGTCACCGCCTGGCACATCCTCCATCACCAGGAACCACTCAATGCTGGCGACTGGGTGGTCCAAAACGCAGCCAATTCCGGCGTCGGCCGCGCAATCATTCAGATTGCCCGCCTGAAAGGCATCAAGACGCTGAACTTCGTGCGCCGTCCGGAACTCATCCCGGAACTCATGGCACTGGGCGCCGATGTTGTCGTCCTGGATGATGATGAAGGCCTGAGAAGCGCCAAAGCAGTGCTTGAAGGACAGAGCATCAGGCTGGCAGCCAACGCCGTTGGCGGAGATAGCGCCATCCGCCTGATGGATCTGCTGTCGCAGGAAGGTCTTCTCGTTACCTACGGGGCCATGAGCCGCCGAAGCCTCAAGGTGCCCAACAAGTTCCTGATTTTCAAAAACCTGCGCCTTCACGGCCTCTGGATCACCAAGTGGTTTGAGAAAGCCAGCAGCGCCGAACTCTACGAGACTTTGGAGCCGCTGACCAAGATGGTCCTCGAAGGGACCCTAACAACGGCCACCGATGTCGTCCTGCCCATGGCAGAACATCGCCAAGCCATTCAACGTGCCATGCAGTCTGGCAGGCAGGGCAAAGTGATTCTCGACCTGGCCTGAGACGGTTCACAGGCTCCGAAGAACCTGTGAACCTGAAGCCAGGCTTCAATGCTTCATCAGGAAGTATTCCAGGCTGTCCACCAAGGCCTGCCAGGAGGCATCAATGACGTTGGTCGAAACACCAACCGTGCCCCAGGTGCGGATGCCATCACTGCTGACGACAAGCACGCGGGTCTTGGCCGCTGTGCCGCTGCCACTATCGATGATGCGAACCTTGTAATCCTCCAGGCGCACCTGGGCGATCTTGGGGAAGTGCGGCAGCAGAGCCTTGCGGAGAGCCTTGTCGAGTGCGTTCACCGGACCATCACCTTCATCAACAGTGTATTCCGCCCTGCCATCCACGAGGATCTTCACCGTGGCCTCTGTCGTCTCGACGCTGGTGCCGGGATGGTGGCGGTGGGTGGTATGGTATTCGATGAGGTCGAAACTGCGGATTTCACGACCAAGCTGGCGGCGGATGAGCAGTTCAAAACTTGCTTCGGCGGCTTCAAACTCATAGCCTTCGCTCTCCAGACGCTTCACCTCGGTGAGCACCTTGTTCACCTCCGGAGAGCCTTTGGCCAGCGGGATGCCCATCGCCTCAGCCTTCACAAGCACGTTCGACTGGCCACTCATGTCAGAGATGGTGATGATGCGTTCGTTGCCCACCAGCGCAGGATCAACGTGCTCGTAGGTGCGTGCCAGCTTCTGCACGGCGTGCACATGCAGCCCGCCCTTGTGAGTGAAGGCGGCTAGACCGACATAAGGGGCACGGATGTCATGCGGCACGTTGGCCAGTTCATCGACAAAATAAGCCAGCTCGCGCAGGCGAGTCAGGTCGATGCCCAGATCAATGCCCATCTTGAGTTGAAGGTTCGGCATCACTGTGATGAGGTTGCAGTTCCCCACGCGCTCACCGTAGCCATTGATCGTGCCCTGCACTTGGCAGGCGCCGGCTCGAACAGCAGCAAGGGCGTTGGCCACGCCGACACCGCCATCATTGTGGGTGTGGATGCCCACGGGCTTGCCGAGATGAGCGACGACCTTCTTGGTAACCTCCTCCACCCATTCCGGGAGGGCACCGCCGTTCGTCTCGCAGAGCACCACGAGGTCGGCGCCCGCATCAGAGGCGGCTTTCACGGTCTTCAGGGAGTATTCCGGATCTTCGCGGAAGCTGTCAAAGAAGTGTTCGGCATCATAGAGCACCTCGCGCCCGTGCTTTTTGAGGTAGGCGACTGTGTCGGCGATCATCGCCAGGTTTTCCTCAAGAGTGACCTGGAAGACTTCGGTGACATGAAGCGGCCAGGTCTTGCCAACGATCGTCACAGCCGGCGTCTGTGCATCCAGCAGCATCTGGACCTGAGGATCATCTTCGACCTTCAGCTTGCCGCGGCGGGTCATGCCAAAGGCGGTGATTTTCGCCTTTTTCCAAGGCCGTTTGGCGGCTTCTTGGAAAAAGGCAGCATCCTTGGGGTTGGAGCCAGGCCACCCGCCCTCGATGTAATGCACGCCGAAGTCGTCGAGCCTCTCGGCCACGCGGATTTTATCAAGGGTTGAGAAGGAAATGCCAGTGCCCTGGGTGCCATCGCGCAGGGTGGTGTCATAGATCGTAACAGGAGCGGACATGATGAATGAGGTAGTCAGATAGGGTCAAAAGGTCGTCAGAAAAGCCGAGGGTTCACAAAAGCCGCAGACGAAGGACGGCAGGGGTGAAACGCGGTGGTTTTTTGCCAGTGAGAGCGCCTGGGGCGCGGTGACAATGCCACGATGACGGACTCCAACGGCTGCGTTACGCGCAGAGGAGCCCGCGGCTAATTCGGATGGCAATGCTGGTGGCTGGATGAACCATGAACAATTTTGATTCTAGGGCAGGCCTGGAATCTGGCAAATAGGATTTTAAAACCGTCCCAAACGCCGCATTCCCGATCAAGGAAGCATGAGCACATCCTCATCCGCTGCCATCAGCCGGACCAATTCCTCCGAAGGGGTGCGGATATGACGTGGATTGCTCTCACTGCACTTGAGGATGGCACCGTCAGGCATTCGGACCTCATACTGAACCGTAGAACCCAGGTAGCTCGTGTCGGCGATCTGACCTGGGAAGTGATTCGTGGAATCCAGAAGATGCCCAAAGGTAAGGGCCTCAGGCCGGATGGCTAGGGTGACGGCACTGCCAGGTACCGGCGACCACCCAGGGCGGGCTGCACGAACCCGCAAGCAACCAAAAGAAGTCTGAACCTCGTGAATGCCAGCCTCCGTGGCGGAACCCCGCACGATGGCCGGCAGGAAATTGGCTTCCCCGATGAATTCGGCGACCATGCGCGAGACGGGATTGCGATACACCTCCTGGGGACTGCCCACCTGGGCCAGCTTTCCGCCTTCCATGACGGCCAGACGGTCCGCCATGCTGAGTGCTTCATCTCGATCATGGGTGACGTAGATGCCAGTCAGTCCAAATTCTTTGCAGATGCGCCGGATCTCGGATCTCATCTCGTGACGCAGCTTGGCATCCAGGTTGGAAAGAGGTTCATCCAGCAAAAGACAGCGGGGGCGGATGACCAGGGCCCGGGCCAGGGCCACGCGCTGCTGCTGCCCGCCGGAAAGCTGTGAAATGCGGCGGGTGCCCAGGCCACCAAGCTTCACGAGTTCCAATGCCTGTAAAACTCGGCCCTCGATCTCTTCCTTGGGGCGGGAGCGCTCTTCCAGGCCAAAGGCGACATTCTGAGCGACATTCAGGTGCGGCCAGAGGGCATAGCTCTGAAACATCATTCCTGCACCACGCTTGTGGGCTGGCAGCCGGGTGACATTCTCTCCATCAAAAAAGATGCAACCCGCATCAGGCTGATAAAAACCGGCGAGGTGGCGGAGAAGTGTGGTCTTTCCACAGCCGCTGGGACCGAGGAGGAAAAACAGCTCCCCTTGGCCGACTTCCAGATTCACATCATGCAGCACGGTCTGGCTGCCGAAGCGCTTACTGAGGCCTTGAATGGAAATATGAACCATGCGGCGGGCATAGGAGGGCGCACCGGCGAAGTGTCAAGAAGAGCACCAGACCTTACAGGAGAGCTCACCACGAGGCAATGACCTCGTAGGCATAGCCGGTGAGGTATTCCGTCTCAGGAATGGTGGCCAAAATGGGGTGATCAGGCCGCTGGGTGTAGGTCGCCACGCGGCGCAGGGTCTTGCGGGCATCCACAGCGGCGTCTTCGATGCTGGCGTGAAACTCGCCGCGACTGACGTGATGACTGCAACTGAAGGTGGCCATGATGCCTCCAGGCGGCAGCATCTTCAGGGCACGCAGGTGGATTTCTTTGTAGCCGCGCATGGCATCTTTCACGGTAGCCTTTGACTTGGTGAAGGATGGTGGGTCCAGGATGATGAGGTCGTAGGTGGCATCCGATGACTCCTGCTGTTTTAGAAAATCAAAACAGTTTGCGGCGATGAACCTGATTCTGGCCCCCGAAATGGCCGCATTCTTCTCCGCAACGGCAATCGCAGACTCACTGATGTCCACAGCCGTAACCTCTGACGCCCCCGACAAAGCACAGGCCTGGGCAAATCCACCCTGATTGGTGAAGCAGTCGAGCACGCGACGCCCCTGGGCAAGACGAGCGACCTGCTGGTAATTGTCGAGTTGATCGAGATACAGGCCAGTCTTCTGGCCTTCGATGACATCGACATGGAAAGCGCTGCCCTGATGGCGCACCACGAATGGCGCAGGAGCCTCTCCCCGAACCGGCCCCTTGATCAAATCAAGCCCTTCGGCCTTGCGCACATTGCCGTCGTTGCGCTCGACGATGCAGCGCGGGGAAAACAAGCTTTGCAGAGCCTGGATGATCAAATCCTGCCGCTGCGCCATGGCCAGAGTGAGGGTTTGCAGAACAAGGCAGTCCCCGTAGCGGTCCACAATGACTCCAGGAAGTCCGTCGGATTCGCTCCATACAAGGCGGCAGAGCTGAGTGTCCACCCCCGCGGCTTCACGGGTCCGCAGGGCGCGCTCAATTCGGCGGGTGAAAAAGTCGAGATCCAGGTCCTGGCGACGATAGGAGAAAAGGCGGGCACTAATCTGGGA
>CALDGV010000723.1 GCA_937941745.1 uncultured Prosthecobacter sp.
TGGCCAGAGCATCCCCAAGCACCAGCATGGCAGTCGTGCTGGAGGTGGGGGCAAGGTTGAGCGGGCAGGCTTCCTGGCTGACATGCACATCCAGAACGCAGTCCGCATGACGAGCCAGGGTGGAATCTCGTCCGCCCGTGATCGCAATGATCGGCAGTCCCAGGCGCTTCAGGTGTGGCAAAAGGTCCAGCAGCTCCGCTGTCTCCCCGCTGTAGCTCATCAGGATGGCGATGTCTCCGGCATCCACCACACCGAGGTCGCCATGCAGCGCGTCTCCCACATTCAGGCAGACGGTCGTGGCTCCAGTGCTGTTCAGTGTGGCGGCGAGCTTCCGGCCGATGTTTCCACTCTTGCCCACGCCGCATACGATGATCTTTCGCTGACCTTCGATGGTCCGCAGAAGCCTTTCGATGGCGGATGTAAATTCAGCGCCGATCCGGGCATGCAGGTGCTCCAACTCTTCAATCTCGAGGCGGATGATGCGGCGTGCTTGCTCAGGGTAATTCATTCGTGCGCTGTCGATGGTAGGCGCAAGGAGGAGGCTGCGCAAAACGCATTCGGCCTCAAATTCAGCTTCGATCGGTGGGAGAGCCCGTGCCAAGCCGCTTGAAAGAACTTCGAAAACCTCTGCCTGAGTTCAAAAGCAGGATGGCATTGGCCCTGGAGGTTTAAGTAGGCTTGATCGTGATCTTACGAGCCCACAAAAAAGCCTCGGAACCGAAGTCCCGAGGCTTGAAAAGAGGCTTCAGCCATCCTGCCGGTCAACGACGGCGGCGGAAGAACAATCCAGCCAGACCAAGGCCCATGAATGCAATCCTCGAAGGTTCTGGAACAGCAGTGAAAGTGTTGTTAGCGGCTCTGATCGGGTCAGTTCCCTGGAAAGGGGTTCCGTAAGAAACGGTGCTTCCACTATCAGCAGGAAGAACAAATGAATTGTCCGCAAAGAAACCATACTTAGCTCCCTCGGAACTTGAGTTCGAGCTGAACCAAATCAATGCGAATTTATCGTTGGTGCTGATGCCGTTGGAATAGCCAACAACAATATCTTCAACTATGCTGCCGCTTCCTGGAGTTGTGCCGCCGAAATCACCAGCAGGATATATTGTCGAGGCATCAACAGTGAGGCCGCCTGGGATGAAATAGTCATCGGTGACGCCACCATTGGCGTTGAAGAATCCTGCCGTAGTAACTCCAGCAGTGTAGGGCTCGTAACTCGTGCCACTGTTCGAAAATCCATTTCCGGTGGTATCCACAATAATACCCCAGCGCATGCCGTTTGTGGCCGCTCCAGAGGCATTTGCTAAGTTATCAACAATGCCCCCAAAGTAAGGTTCATAGAATTGAACCGTCGTAGCTGCACTTCCGAGCTTTGCGAGCAGCACTGAGAAGGAGAAAATCAGAGCGATCTGTTTCATGGAGTAAGAGGACACGTTTTTGGAACGTCAAATTTGAATTATCACTGAAGATAACTCTGAAGATCACTCCAGGTCACACTGCTTGGAGCTCCCCCCGTTTGGTTTTTGCGGAAGATGTAGGAATGTCCAGGCTGTAGTGTGAAAGTGGTCGTCACGGGTGTTGCACCTTGCAGCCAATTAGTGCCATTCCAGACCAGAGTAGTGGCGGGCTTGTTTTTTCCGCTGGCGCTGTTATCAACGTAGAGCAGTTGATCACCAGGAAGCAGTGCATTCGCATTGAATGCGTTGCCAATGACCTCTGGCACAGGGCTGTTGTAGAAAATACGAATGTCCTGCCGAGTGTTGCCGGCAAGAGTGGCCAAGCGCATCCGGTGAGCCGTCATTGGAACAGCTCCTGTGATGGCTAGGGTTAATGGCGTGGTTGTATTATTATTGCGGACGGTGACACCCTGCCCAACCAACAAAATATCGTCATTGGCTGGAGTCGCACCTCTAAGCCAGTTCGTGCCGTTGTAAGTGTAGGTGGTGCTAGGAAGATTGATGCCTGCAACATTGCCCTGAGTAACCAGCATTTGTGTTCCAGCAATTGCGCCGCTGAAGAGTGTTCCAACAGTCCAGTATGGGGCTATGCTAACCTGTTCTCCCGAGCCATCGGCCGCAACCGTGTTAATTCCCGTCAGGTTCTCTTCTGCAGGTATGGTAACCGTGAGTTCAGAAACCCCATTTGAAACGATGGGCAGGATCAATCCTTCTTTGCTACCTGAGTCAACGCGCAAAAAATAGGTTTTTGATTGAGTGCCGCTCGCATATACGAATTGGTTCGCGGTCCAGCCGGGAGTCCCAGAAACAGTGATTGTAGAGCCGGAGATGGACTGTATGACGCCTTGAAACTCGGTTGGCCGTCCCAGAGGTGCGCCAAGAGCAACGTCCGAGTTGGCGGGAACTGCGACACTCACATAACCCACGGGGTCCGTTTCCGCCGCGAAGGTCGAGGAAAGCGCCAGCGTGCTCAGCAAGGCAAGGAGTTTGGATGTTTTCATGATGAGACAAAAAATAGAGGGCTAGTGAATATAACCCCAATTGTGAGGTATCGTTACTGATTTTTTGTGTCAGTGTCGAGATGATTTTTGGAGGGAGGCGGGAGGTCCGCAGACGGACTGCGACATCGGCGGCTTGGTCAGTGAATGGTTCAGTCTGAGGTGGTTATCGAATTCAGCCAGATGGCTTGCCTGGATCTTGGAAAGCTCGTTCTGGCGGCTTAAACTGTGCCAGTCGGCCTGAAAAAAGCCTTCGGCCAAGAGAAATCACCGAAGTCTCCTTGTGAATAAGTGGGGAGTTTAGGCATTTGGTTTAGTGGGTGGCCCCGGCAGGTTAGTTGATGAGGTTTGAAGCTGCTGCCCAGCCTTTCGGACTCGCCTCAGACTGGCTCGCCCCCAAGAAGCATCTTCGGGTTCTGAGAATCTGAAGAGGGTCTTGGTGGCGGCATGAGCTTGGGATGGAGGTGACGTAAAGTATTGACGTCGAGGGGCTTGTTTTGATAAACCCATGAATTCACCCCGGTCGCAACCTGCCATCCATCGGGGCGTTCAAGCGCCACTTATTTCCGCTGCCTCATCTCTATGCATGCCTCTTCATGCTTTTTTGCCCGCCTTTTTGCGCTCATCCTAACCCTGACCTGGAGTGGGGGACTTCG
>CALDGV010000724.1 GCA_937941745.1 uncultured Prosthecobacter sp.
ATCTGGTCGGCTTCGAGGATGGTGGAGAGGCGGTGGGCGATGGCGATGACGGTGCGGCCTTCCGAAAGCTCGTGAATGGCCTCCTGGATGATCTTTTCCGTCTCGGTGTCGAGGGCGGAGGTGGCCTCGTCCAGAAGCAGGACGGGTGCATTGCGCAGGACGGCGCGGGCGATGGAGAGGCGCTGCTTCTGGCCTCCTGAGAGGTTGCAGCCGGCATCCCCGACCACGGCGTTGTAGCCGCCTTCGATCTGCATGATGAATTCATGCGCGTGGGCCTTCTTGGCTGCGGCGATGATCTCCTCGTCGGTGGCATCGAGGCGGCCGTAGCGGATGTTTTCGCGGATGGTGTCGTGGAAGAGGAAGGTGTCCTGGCTGACGATGCCGATGTTGTCGCGCAGGCTCTGCTGGGTCACGGAGCGCAGGTCCTGGCCGTCGATCAGCACCCGGCCGGAATCGGGATCATAGAAGCGCAGGATGAGGGAGAAGAGCGTGCTTTTTCCGGCGCCGCTTGGGCCGACGAGGGCATAAAACCTTCCCGGAGCCAGCCTGAGGTCAATGTTCTGCACCGCTGGAGATTCGAGCTTCTCGCCGTTCGGCTTCCGGTAGGTGAAGGTGATGTTTTGAAAGTGGATCTCACCCTTCACGCGGCCGAGCTTGGCCGCTTCGGGAGCATCCTGGATGTCAGGTTCACGGTCCAGCAGGCCGACCACACAGTTGATGGCATAGCGGGTCTTCTGCAGCAGGAGGTTCACCTTGCTCAGCTCCTTGGCGGGCGGGTAGATGCGGGTCAGCAGCAGCACCACGGCGATGAATTCCGAGGACTTCAGCCCCATGGCCCACCAGTACACCAGCCCGGCGGCGATGCCGAGGGAGGCCACGGATTCGACGATCGGACCCACCATTTCCGAGGCGCGCTGCCAGCGGATGGCATTGCGGCTCATGGAGGCGTTGGCCCGGACGAAGCGATCCACCTCATACTCCTCACGCCCATAGGCCTTCACCAGCCGGATGCCGGTGAGGGATTCGTGCATGGCGGTGAGCATGGCTCCGGTCATCTGCTCCTCCTTCTTGCCGGACTTCCTCACCCGCCTGCCGAGCCGCATCACGGGCAGCAGGCAGAGGGGGAAGATGAAAAGGCTCATGAAGGTGAAGAACGGATGCGCGGCAAACAGCGAGCAGAGGATGACCAGGATGCGCAGCGGGTTGCTGGTCATGAACTGGACGTACTGCACCGCATTCCGCTGGGCGACGCTGGTCTGGTTCAGCACGGTCTGAATGAGCTCACCGGCCTTGGTGCCGCTGAAAAAGGCGGGCGACTGCCGCAGCACCCGCGCAAAGACATCGTTGCGGATGTCCTGGAGCATCCGGTTCCCCACCCAGGCGAGGAAGTATTTGTTCAGGTAGTCCAGCAGGCCGTTGATGAGCAGCATCAGCGGAATGAAGGAGGCGGCGATGATCACACCGGTGAGGCCGATCTTGGCCGCCGGGTCCAGTCCCAGCATTTCGGCGAAGTTCAGGTTCAGTCCCAGGAAGTCGTACTCCTTGCCGAGCGGGGTCGGTGCGTCGCCATCCGGCAGGACGATGGAAAAGATGATGTTGCAGGCCGGCAGCCAGGCGGCGTTGAACATCGCCGCCAGCACACCCATGCCGAGACCGAGGATGAACCTCGGCAGCACCGGCCGAAGGTAGGGGAAGACGCGCCTGACGGGCATCTTCAGTTCATTCTCTTCGTTGGCCGGACGGTAGGAGGAACTCGGAGCTGGAGGAGGGGGCTGCTGGGCGGCTGCCATGGAAGGGTGGGAAAAATCAGCCCGGCGGTCATTGCCTTTGCATCAGGCAATCACGGCCGGGCGGAGAAACGGCTAACACCTCAGGGGGGAGGCGTCGAGGCCGGATTTGAGGCCTGGATCAGGCCTCCTTGGGGGAGTGAACATCGCAATGTTCGGGCTCAGGATCAGTTTCCTCGACCTGGGCGTTGTCCTTCAGGAACTGGAGAGCGTTTTCGAGGATGAGGTCTTCGCGGACGCCGTCGATCATGCCGTTTTTCTGGGCTTCCTGCATGAACTTCTTCACCGGCTTCTTCTGGCGGGCGGCGATGTTGGCCAGGGCCATCATGAGCTGCTGGTCGTTGACGGCGATGCCTTCCTTCTTGGCCACTTCACCCAGGATGAAGCTGACCTTCACGCTGTTGCGGGCCTGCTGGGTGGCGCTGCTGAGGATCTCATCCTGCTGCTTCAGCAGTTCCTCCTGCGGCACACCCTGCTGGAGGGCGCGCATGGCGATGTCGTTCGTGCGGCGCTGGGCTTCACGGTTCACGACTTCCTGGGGCAGGTCGAACTCGAGCTTCTCCACGATGTGGCCGATGACCTGGTTGGCCTTGGCGTTTTCGCGGTTCTGCTCGCGACGGCGGCGGATGGCCTCCTTCACTTCGCTGCGCAGAGTTTCCTCCGTCATTTCACCGCCGCCGATCTTCTGGATGAATTCGGCGTCGAGGGCAGGGATGGCCTTGTTCTTCACGCCTTTGCAGTGCACGGCGAGGGAGATGGTCTTGCCGCGCAGGGCTTCAAAGGCGAAGTCGTCGCCCAGGGTGATGTTGAGGGTGCGGTCCTCGTCCTTGGCGATGCCCACAAGGCCGGCGTAAAAGCCGGGCAGGAAATCTTCCTCAGCATCCAGGAGGAACCAGTTTTCCTCGATGCCCTGGAGGTGGTTGGGGGCTTCGGGCATGATCTCGGCCAGCGGCTGGCCGTCCAGGCTGCCTTTGTAGCCAAGCACGACACAGTCGCCGTTGGCGGCCGTGCGGTCCACGTCTTCAAAGGTGGCGTAGCGTTCGCGGAGGTGGAGCAGGTCGTGGTCCACGTCGGCATCGGTGACCTCGATGCGGGGAAGCTTCACGGGAATGCCCTTGTATTCAGGAAGCTCGAATTTCGGAGCCAGACTCAGCTCGGCGCTGAAGGAGAAGCTCTTGTCCGTGTCGTGCGTCATGCGGTCGTTCACGCCGATCACATTGATGACCTCCAGGCCTTCGCGCTTCACCGCCTCACGGAGGCCGTCGTTGATGAGCTGACGCTCCAGTTCGGACTGGATGTCGCTGCCGAAGCGTTTTTCGACGGCCGAGGCCGGGACCTTGCCAGGGCGGAAGCCGGGCAGGCGGACGTTCTGGGCGTAATAAGCCACGATGTTCCGGCGCTGCTTGGCGACTTCATCACCCGGCACACGGATGTGGGCGATGGCGCGGCAGTTCGGCTGGTGTTCGACGTTGATGTTCATGCTCAAAGGCGGGGTCGGGGGTTGCTTTCAGGGGGCTTTCCGGCGGACCGCTGACACACGTCCGGGGAAAAGGGGCGCGCAGGCTAGGCGACTTCGCCGGTTTGGCAAGGGCATCCTATGGGGGCAGCGGGCTGGCGAACTACAGGCACCGGGCGAAATGTCCGGACGGTTCAGGGCGTTCACCACGGCCCATGATCCGTTCCGCCGCCCTAGCCATCTGTTCCATGCTGTCCTTCCAGGCCGCTTCTGAGGCCGCCATCACCGCCCAGAAACCCAACATCATTTACATCCTCACGGACGACCAGGGCTACGGAGACCTATCGGCCCATGGCAATCCGGTGCTCAAGACGCCGAACCTGGACCGGCTGCGTTCGGAGAGCGTGCGGTTCACCGATTTCATGGTCAGCCCCACCTGCGCGCCCACCCGCAGCGCCATCCAGACGGGGCGTCACGAGTTTCGCAACGGGGTCACTCACACGATCCTGGAGCGTGAGCGGATGGACCCGAAGGCGGTCACCATCGCCCAGGTGCTGAAGTCGGCAGGCTACACGAATGGCATTTTTGGCAAATGGCACCTCGGAGATGAAAAGGCATACCGCCCCACGAGCCGGGGTTTTGATGAGCAGTTCATCCACGGCGGCGGCGGGATTGGCCAGAGCTACCCTGGGAGCTGTGGTGATGCTCCTGGCAATCTCTACTTCAATCCGGCGATCCTGCACAATGACCGCTTTGTGAAGACGGAGGGCTACTGCACGGATGTGTTTTTCACCCAGGCGACAAAGTGGATCGAGTCCGTAAAAGGCAGGCAGCCCTTTTACTGCCACATCGCTACCAACGCACCCCACGGTCCCTACATCGCCCGGCCGCAGGACAAAAAGCTCTATGAGGGCAGAGGCCTCGGCGAGGACACGGAGAACTTCTTCGGCATGATCCACAACATCGACGAAAACGTCGGCAAGCTGCTCGCCAAGCTCGATGAGTGGGGCATCGCGGCCAACACGCTCGTGGTCTTCATGAATGACAATGGTGGGACGGCCGGGGTGAAGGTCTTCAATGCGGGGATGCACGGCTCCAAGGGCAGTCCCTGGATCGGCGGCACTCGAGCGATGTCTTTCTGGCGCTGGCCGGGCACGCTGAAGCCTGCGGATTGCGGTGCACTGACAGCTCATGTGGACGTTTATCGCACCTGGGCGGCCCTGGCAGGGGCGACCCTGAGTCCTGAGGCTGAAAAGCAGGCCGAGGGCCGCAGCCTCATCCCGCTCTTGGAAGATCCGCAGGCCGCCTGGGAGGACCGGACGCTTTTCACGCATGTGGGCCGCTGGCCCAAAGGCACAGACCATCATCTGGCCAAGGCCCGGAACGCCAGCATCAGGACCTCCCAGTATCATCTGGTGAGCGAGGCCGTGCCTCCGGCCAGGGCCAAGGCAAAAAAAGGACCCGGCGCAGCCCCGGGCTGGCAGCTTTTCGACGTCAAAGCGGATCCTGCGGAGAGCAAAAATATCGTGGCGGAGAAACCTGAGGTCGTGAAGCAGATGCTGTCCAGCTACGACGCTTGGTGGCAGAGCCTCGCAGGGCAGGTTGACCTGAACGAAAAGGCGGTCGGTCCCCGCCTGAACCCTTTCGCTGAAGAATACTGGGCCCAGTTTGGAGGCGGCCCCACGGAGCAGGATCTGCAGCGCATGAACCCCGAGGCGGCATTTACTTTTGAGGCGCGCCGTGCGCCTAAAAAATAGCGCCTTTGCCCTTCCGGAAAGCTCAACATATCAGGGCATAAAAAAACAACTCTGTCGGGAATTGACGCTCAGGAAAAAAACCCCCAAAACCTGAAGCCAATTAGTGTCCCCGACAGAGTTGATATTGCGTTTATATTCGGTTCGCACTTCGGCAGGCAATGCTAAAAATCAGTGTTCCCGCCAAAAAGATTTTGGCCGTGCATACCATGTGCACACACTCCTTTCATTCGCGCCATGTTTCCATCTTTTCGTGTCTCATCGGGCCTGCTTTTGCTGCTCGCCTCCTGGTTCAGCAATGCTGGTTCGGCCTGTGCACAGATCGGAAACGAGGTGCGCCAGCTGGTGGTGACCCGCGCACCTTCCTGGAGCTCCCACACGGCCACGCTTCAGTGCTATCAGCGCGGCTCGGCTCGTGAGCCCTGGCAGCCGGTCTTCGCCAAGCCCTTCCCGGTCCTGCTTGGCAGGAAGGGGCTGGCCTGGGGGCGGGGAGCCTTCACGCCTCCCCAGAATGGCGTGCCCATGAAAGTAGAGAAGGATTGGAAGGCTCCTGCCGGAGTGTTTCAGCTTGGCCTGCTCTTTGGTTATGCCTCCAGGCCGCCATCCGGCACACGCTGGCCCTATCATCAGGTCGGTCCTCTGGATGCTTATGTGGATGACCCCCAGAATCCCTACTACAACCAGCATGTCCGTGTGAGTCCGCAGAGCGTGCCTCCGTGGTTTGAGAAGCAAAAGATGCGCCTCGGCGATGCCGCCTACAAATGGATGCTGGAGATCCGCCATAATCAGAAGCCGGCCTGGCCTGGGTATGGAAGCGCCATCTTCTTTCACGTGCGCCGCGGCCCGGACAAGCCCAGCGCCGGATGCACCACCATGGCGGTCGAGAACCTCGAAAAGCTCATCCGCTGGGTCGATCCTTCCTGCTACCCTCACTACGTGATCCTTCCTGCCGCGGACTACGATTATCTCCGCGGACCGTGGAAGCTCCCCTGATGTTTTCAGCCTGCCAGCTGCCATGTTCCGCCCTTGCTTTCATCTCGTCCTCCTTCTTGCAGCCCTGAATTTGCTGAATGCGGCAGAACGGCAGCCAGGAACGCCCGTCCATGGCAGTGATCAGTTCACCGAATACATGCCGGGTGAGCTGCCGCTGGTCCTTTCAGCTCCTCATGGTGGCAAGCTGAAGCCGGAAAGCGTGCGCACCCGCACCTCTGGAGTGCGCACGGAAGACTCCAACACGCAGGACTTGGCGCGACGGATTGCTGCCGAGGTTCGCAAAGCCACGAGGAAGCAGATGCCCCTCATCATCAGCCACCTGCATCGCAGCAAGCTGGACCCCAACCGTGAAATCAAGGAGGCTGCCCAGGGAGATCCTACCGCTGAAAAGGTCTGGCATGAATATCATGCCTTCATTGGTGAAGCCCTTGAAGATGCTGTGAAGCGTCATGGTCGGGCTTTTTTGATTGATCTGCATGGCCAGAGCCATCCTGACATCCGCGTCGAACTGGGCTATCTCCATGCCGCGTCCGACTACGGCAGGCCGGTGGATGAAATCAATTCGTCGGCATTTGTCGCCCAGGGCAGTCTGGCCCTGCTGGTCAGGCTGAATCCCGGCCTGGCTTACACAGACCTGCTGCATGGCCCGGAAAGCCTGGGAGCCCTGCTGGAGGCGCATGATTTCAAGGCCACTCCCAGCCCTCGGATGCCCCGGCCCAGCGAGCCCTACTACCGCGGCGGCTACACGGTCTTCCGTCACGTTCCCGGCAATCCTTCGGTGGCTGGACTGCAGATTGAAGCCAACCGCGTGCGCCTTCGGGACACTCCAGAAGGGCGGCAGCGCTTCGCCGAGGCCCTGGTCAATGCTCTGCAGAGCTATCTGCCGCGCTTCCTGAAGCTGAACCTGGATGGCTCACCCGTGGCCCAGTGAGCATTCAGGCTCGTCTTCTGAGCCAGACAATCCGCGTCGAGCCGTAATCGCGCTCACGGACGCGCTCCCATCGGTCGTCAAACATGGCGCTGTTGCGCGTCGTGAGGCTTTCCAGGATCACGCTGCCGCCAGGTGAGACGATCTGATGAAGGGTCTCCTCTGCGGCGAGCTTTGCGCAGAGGTCCACATCTCCTGGTTTGTGGGCATAAGGCGGGTCGGCAAAGACCAGGTCGAAGCTTTCCTTCATCGTGGCAAGCTGTGAGACGACCTTGAACACATCGCCCTGACGAATGCCGGCACCTTCCAGCCGAGTCTTGGCGATGTTTTTCTTCATCACTTCGCAGGCGCCCCGGTCCTGGTCCACCAGCAGGGCGCTGGCCGCACCGCGACTGAGACATTCCAGCCCGAGCGCGCCAGAACCTGCAAACAGATCGAGCACCCGCGCCTCGATGACCAGCTCTCCAAGCATGTTGAACACGGCCTGCCTCACCCGGTCCTGGGTGGGGCGGGTGACGGACTTGGGAACTTCCAGCGGGATGCCTCCCGCGCTGCCTGAGATGAGTCGCATGCCAAGGTTCTAAAACAGAAACGGGGTTCACGCCATCGCGGCATGAACCCCGGATGATTCAGGGATGCATCAATGCTTCAGCAGCCACTCCGTGGTGCGCGGATTGAAGTCGCTCAGGCACTCCCAGTGGAAGGCGTGACCGGCGTTGTCATAGAGGTGAAGGTCGGCGCCAGGGATGGCGGCAGCCACTTCTTCGCTCATCCACTTCGGCGTGAAGGTGTCGTTCTTGCCGCCGATGACAAGGGTAGGGCATTTCACGTTCTTCAGCTCGCTGATGGTGTTGTGGCTGATGGCGGCGGCGCTCTGCGCCTCCATGGCGTGAACCGGCTGCGGCGCGGGATTTGTGGCCGCATCTTTGAGCCCCTGCTGCATGTTGTTCCAGCAGTCGTCGTTGTCGAACCAGGGCTTCGTGAAGATCAGCATCTGCACATAGTGCATGAAGTCCTCGGGACGCATCGTCGCCTTGCACTTCATCAGATGCTGCCACGTGTAGAGTCCAAAGCGGTCCTGTCGTGCCCAGGTGCACATGAGGATCATGCTTTTCACCTTCTCTGGATGACGCAGGGCGAGCTGCTGGGCGATCACAGAGCCGAGTGAACAGCCGACCACGCGGGCTTGCTTGATGCCCAGCTGATCCATGAGTCCGGCGTAATCATCCGCCATCATCGCGGTCGTGTAGGGGCCGGCAGGCTTGTCCGTCTGGCCGACTCCGCGGTTGTCGCCGAGGATGCAGCGAAAGTGCTTTGACCATTCAGCAGCATGAGCCTCCCAGACCGCGCCGGGTGCGGTGACGCCCATGATGCAGACCAGCGGATCGCCGCTGCCGCGTTCTTCATAATACATCTGGATGCCATTGGTGCTGACGTGGGGCATGGTGGTGAGGTTTGGAGGGTTGGTTTGTGGGAAAAGAAACGTGGAGGATCAGTGCTAACGAATGCCGTCGGGCTTGCCAAGCGTGAAAAATGCGGCTCGAGGCGGTCTTGGAGAGTTCAGTGCGGCCTTTGTGCCAGCCAAGCCTGGAACATGAGCACGTCCCAGAGGTAGAAGTGCCAGTT
>CALDGV010000725.1 GCA_937941745.1 uncultured Prosthecobacter sp.
AATCAGGCTCCGCCGTGGTTGAATCCTTGGTTGGTCGGCCTGCTGTATCAGGCGGGGTCTTTCTTGGGGGCTTCTTCCTCCGCTTCAGGACGGGGACGGCCACTGCCACCTTCCTGCTGTGGAGGGCGACGGAATCCACCTTCCCCACCTTCACCCGGCGGACGACGGAATCCGCCTTCCCCTCCGCCACCTTCGGGGCGGCGCATTCCCGGACCTCCAGGAGGGCCTCCCTGGCCACCGCGCATCATGCCGCGCAGACGTTCCATGCCGGCGGTCATTTCCTGCTTGGAGACCTTGCCGTCGCCATTTTCGTCCATGCGGGAGAAGCGGCCTTCGATCTCCTGCTTGGAGAATTCCATGTATTCCTCCTTGGTCACCGAGCCATCGCTGTTGGCATCCATGCGACCATAGACTTCATCCAGGTTGAACATGCCTGGACCTCCAGGTCCTCCGGGAGGGCCGCCGAAGCCGGGCCGTCCTCCTTCAGGGGGAGCGGGGCGGTTGCCACCTTCTGGTGCTCCTGGCGGTGGTGCCGGGCGCTCGCCTTCTGGTCCTCCAGGGGGACGGCGGAATCCGCCTTCGCCGCCACCTTCACCGCCGGGGCGGCGGAAACCACCTGGGCTTTCGCCACCAGGACGGCGCATGCCCTCCCTCAGACGTTCTGCAATTTGTCCCATCTCCGCTTGGTCCACGAAGCCGTCGGCATTGGCATCCATCTTGGAGAAGCGGTCGCCATTGTCGCGCTTGGAGAACTCGTTGAATTCTTCCTGGCTGATCTTGCCGTCGGCATTGGAGTCAGCGCGCTTCATGAATTCAGCGAGGCGGCTGCCGCCTTCGCCTTTCGGAGCGCCGTCTTGGGCGACGGCGATGCAGGTGCCCAGCGCCAGGGCGCCGAAGCTGGTGAGGAGTTTTGAGGTCGGTTTCATGGGGTGAAGTGTCGGAAATAAACGACGGCCCCGTAAACCAGCGCAGTTCGTCATGGTTGCGGCCACTTGTGAAAATGTGCGTGGCGGAAGCCATGACACCGCCGCACAATGAGGACCCGGGAACGCATTTTTTCATTCGTCAGAGGCTCTTGCCTCGCCATCATCGGCGGCCCTTTTCATGGAAGCTGCCATTGTCATCGGCCTGCTCATCATCGCTGTGATTCTCTTCGCCACGGAGAAGATCTCGGTGGATCTCGTCACGCTTGCGATGCTTTGCGCGCTGGTGCTCTGCGGGGTCATCACGGTCAACGAAGCCTTCGCAGGCTTTGGCAATGACGTGATCGTCATGCTCGGGGCCATCTTTGTCATTGGCGCAGCCTTGCGGGAGACTGGTGTGCTGGATTCCTTGGGGCACGTGCTGGCGCGCACCACGGGCGGCCGCCCGAAGAGGGTCGTGGCGGGCATGATGGCCACCGTCGGTGGCATCTCCGCCTTCATGAACAACACCACGGTGACCGCCATGTTCCTGGGGCCGGTGGTGGCGCTGGCGCGCAGGCTGGGCATTCCCCCCTCACGCCTGCTCATGCCGCTGGCCTTCTCCTCCATCCTTGGGGGCACCTGCACCCTCATCGGCACCAGCACCAACGTGGCCGTCAGCGGTGCCCTGGTGAAGTTGAATCAACCCGCTGTGGGCATGTTTGACATCACTCCTGTGGGCGTGGTGCTGTTTGCCACCGGCCTGCTTTACATGCTCGTCATCGGCACCCGCTGGCTGCCTGAGCGCGATCGTGCGGAGGGCGGCATGAGCACGGAGCCCATCCGCGAATACCTTTGTGAGGTCGTCATCCTGCCTGGATCGCCCATCATTGGGCAGGAGGTCTATTGCTCGGACTTCTCGGTCATGGAGTTTCAGGTCATCAAGATCCGCCGCAGCGGGCAGGAGATTGAGGTGAGCCCGCATGTCCGGCTGGCGGAGGGGGACGTTGTCTTGGTCGCCGGGAAGGTGAAGAACCTCATCCGCGTGAAGAAGATCGAGGGCATCGACATCCTCGAAGATCATGACCTGCGCAGCTCCGGCGTGGACATGAAGGATGCCAGCATTGCTGAAGTCGTCATCACGCCGCGCTCCAGCCTCGTCGGCCAGAGCCTGCGCAGCAGCAACTTCCGCCGTCGCTCCGGACTTTCGGTGCTCGCCCTCCTGCGGGGTGACTGCACTTTGAACGACCACATGGGCGACTTGGAACTTCATGCGGGTGACATGATGCTTCTCCAGGGGCCCTACGACCGCATCCGCGTCTTTGAGGAGACCTCCGAAATGGTGGTCATTTCCGAGCATGCCGTGGCTGCCAATGCGCAGAAGCGCGGCATCGCCGTGCTCATTGTCTTCGCCCTGGCCGTGCTCCTCAGCAGCTTCAATTTCATCCCGCCTGCCATCGCCTTCCTGATCGTCGCGCTCATCGCCCTCGCCACACGCTGCCTCACCCTGGATGCTGCTTATGAGAACGTGGACTGGCGCATGCTGATCCTGATTGGCGGAATGACGGCTTTTGGCACGGCCATGGCCAATTCGGGGGCAGACCAGATGCTGGCGCAGCTTGTGGTGGGTTCCCTGGAGCCATTTGGCGCCCTGGCAGTGCTTGCCGGGTTCTCCATCCTTACCGTCGTGCTCACTCAGCCGATGTCGAACGCCGCCGCAGCCCTGGTGGTGCTGCCAGTGGCGTTGAAGGCGGCGGAAACCATGCATGCCAGCCCTCGCGCCTTTGCCATCACGATCATGCTCAGTGCCAGCATCTCGGTGCTCACACCATTTGAGCCCAGTTGCATCCTGGTTTACGGGCCCGGCAAATACCGCTTCAGCGACTTCATCAAGGTTGGCGGAGGCCTCACGGTGGTCTCCGTGGCGGTGATCCTTCTTCTCGTGCCGCTCATCTGGCCACTGCGTTAGCCGCTCAGATCAGCTCCGGCATGGACTCCCAGCCATCCACGAGGTACTGCGGGCGTCCCTGCAGGTCGTTGACGGTGGTCTTGTGCGGGTCAATGCCGAGGAACTTGTAGAGCGTGGCAAACACCTCGCCGAAGTGCACCGGACGCTCCGTGGGCTCACCGCCCAGGCGGTCCGTGGCTCCGATGACCTGGCCCGTCTTGAAGCCGCCGCCAGCCAGCAGCGCGCCGCCCACGCGGGGCCAGTGGTCGCGCCCGCCATCCTTGTTCACCGTGGGAGTTCGGCCGAATTCACCCCAGGCCACCACCGCCACATCATCGGAAAGGCCCCGCTCGTGCAGGTCCTCCACCAGCGCGCTCATGCCCTGGTCGAAGAGCGGCAGGTGCCGGAGCAGCTGCGGGTAGTTGTTGTCATGGAAATCCCAGCGTCCGAAGTTCAGCGTCACCACGCGTGACCCTGCCTCCACCAGCCGCCGCGCCATCAGGAAGTGCTCCAGGTTCAGCGGGGCGCCGTCGCCATAGTTCTTCGGATCTCCTTTGCCGTAGCGCTCGCGGGTCTTCGGGCTTTCCTGGCTCAGGTCCAGTGCATTCAGCAGCTTGCTGGAGGTCAGGACGTTGAAGGCCTGCTGGTTGAAGCTGTCCATGCTCTCCACCAGGCCGCTGTGGTCCAGCTCCCGGCGGAACTGGTCAAAGCCTGTCAGCAGGGACTTGCGGTCATCCAGGCGCGCCACCGAGATGTTGTTCAGCTTCAGGTCCTCCACCCCGGCCCCGTTGGGGCGGAAGGCGGTGTGCGGCGAGCCCAGGGAGCCGGCATGGCCGGGCGAGCCGTAGGGCGGGTGG
>CALDGV010000726.1 GCA_937941745.1 uncultured Prosthecobacter sp.
TCGTCCGCAGCGGCAACCAGGTGAGCCCGGTGCATGAGGTGCCCTGGGAGATCGAGCCCTATCAGGATGCCGGTCTGGCTGGCACCTACCATGGTTTGATCGAGCAGCCCTCCTCATCGGTGCGGGGGCGCTTTAAAGTGACCCTCTCCCCCCTGGGTTCAGGAAGTTTTTCCTGGGATGGGCAGCAACTGGAGAGCTCCGCAGGCAGCGTGATCCTCATCGGCCGAGGTCCCGACGGCATCCCCGAAGATTTTGACCCGCCACTCGCGCCGGGCATGCTGCCGCCTCTGCCGGCGCATGTTCTGCTATGCATCGGGAGGCGGCGGCCGGGAGTGGAGCCGAGTTATTTGGAGCTAGGCCTTGCCGGAAACATGCTCGCGGGAAGCCTGAACTCGCCGGTGGGGCCCGCAGCCGCAGCGGGCTTCCGGCTCACCAAGCCAGTTGCAGCTTTGGTTCCGGGTGGAAGGACGGCGGTTTACACCCAGGTGCTGGAGCATGAAATCCTGGATCAAAAAGTCTGGCGTGAACTGCCGGCCCAGACGGTTCTGGAAGGAGGACCGGGGTTCCTGGTGGATGCCATCACCTTCCTGGATCAGCGCGGGCGGCTGCATCTCTTTGGCAGCAAGTCGGACACGGTTTACGATCACTGGATGTGGGATCCTGAGGGACGGAAATGGATGGATGCCCGAGCCGCGCTGGGCATCCCGGCGGATGACCCGGTGCCGCCGCGTGAACCCGGAATGACCTACTGGCGTTCTCCGGATGGCACGGATTCCTGGCTGCTGACGAAGCAGGGAGCGCTCTGGCGCTGGTCAGGGACCACAGCCCGGTGGCAGATGATGCTGGCACCCCTGCCTCTGGGCAGCGTGGGAGCACCTGGAGAACCCGGCATCCCTGCCGCGCAGAACCGGCCCAGACCCCGGCAGAGGGCGACCACCTGGCTCCGGCCTGACGGCACCCTCTGGATGTATGGCGGCACCTTGTATGACGCCCAGGAAGACAAACATCACACCCTGGTGGACCTTTGGCGCTTTGAACCAGCCACGTCGCAGTGGACCTGGATGGCAGGCCGGACGCAGCTTCCCAGCGAGGGACCAGACTGGAGATCCGATGGCATCCTCCAACCCCAGGCAAGCGCCGCATCCGCCCCAGCCTGGGTGGATGCCAGTGGCGGCCTCTGGATGCTGGAACAGACCTCCCAGAGCAAGCAGCTCATGTGGAGGTTTGATCCCGCCACGCAGATGTGGAGCCTGCCCTGGTCGCAGGTGGGCAATGAGCCGGTTCCAGGCAGGCGGTCCAAGGATGCCCTCTGCTGGACGGGTGCCGACGGTCAGCTGTTTTTGTTCGGCGGCTTTGATTCAGGTGTCGGCTCCACTGGCTACAATCAGTATCCGGACTTTCATGTGTGGCGCTTCAGCACGGAAGCGAACGGCTGGACACGTCTGGAGCTTGAGGACACCACCGGATTCCATGGCGGCGGCTTTGGCTTCGTCAGGTGCCAGCTCTGGAGGACTCTTTCCGGCCGCGTGCACCTGCGAGGGGCCATCCTGCAGCATGCCCACATGAATACAGGATTTTCCACCGGGCCGCTCTTCCTTGAATTTGGTGACCCCAGGCTGCCGGAGGTGCCTGGGTTTCTCGCCAGCAGCTTGACCACCAGCGGCACCCTCTCCTGGACAGGCCGTCTGCCGGACGGAGAGCCCGTGGCCGGTTCCAGCGCCATCTCCCGGCTGGAAATCGCCCTGCCCGAGTTTGCGCTCAGCCCGGGCGCGTGGGTGGCCCCGTGTTATTCAAAGCTGGCACATCAAAAAAGCACCCTGCTGGGCCTGCTGACGCTCAACGCAGAGGAAGGAAGCTGCGGAGCACACCTGAACTGGTCACGGCCCCAGGCGGTGTCCATCGCCAGCCAGCGCCTGCTGCCGCTGGGTTTCAGCTGGCTGGCCCTGGAAGGCAGAGGCTGGCGCTATGATCCTTCCACTTGGTCGCAAAACCTGCCCGCTCAGGGGCTGCCCCTCGATCAACTGGCCGGCCTGCCAGCCACCGATCTGCTCCTCACGGTCAAATCCCAGCGCTTCACGGCCAGCCTAAGTCCGTGGAGTCCGTCATCGCCCGCCGTCACCTTCCTGCCAGCAAACGGATTCTTCAGCCTGAAGGGCAGGATCGGCACCGTGCTGAAAACCAGCCGTGAATTCCAGCTTCATGGCCTGCTGCTGCCGAGAGTTCAGTCGGCGGCGGGACAGTTCACCGTGCCGAGGGAAGTGGATGCCAACATCATCCCGCGTCAGACTGCCGCAGGGACAGAGGTTCAACTGGGTGGATTTTGAGGTCTGAGGCTCGAAATTGGCCGCCCGAAGGCTCATCCTGCGCGAAATGGGATCGATCCCGAGAGCTGCGGGGTCGTCACTGAACGTTGCGGGGTCTTCCCTCCAGCAAATGGGGTCTTCCCTCCAGCAAATGGGGTCTTCCCTCCAGCAAATGGG
>CALDGV010000727.1 GCA_937941745.1 uncultured Prosthecobacter sp.
GCAATCCAACGGAGGCAGCATCACTCCCACAGGCAAATCCTCCGTCTCCTACGGTGGCAGCCGCACCTACACGATCACGCCTCTTACAGGGTATGAGATCTCCCACTTGATGGTGAACGGGAAAAGCCAGCCGGCTTCAACGAGCTACACCTTCTTCAATGTGATTGCCAACGGGACGATCACGGCCGTTTTCAAGGCTCTGAGCACCCATGTCTTTGTCACCTCCAGCGCCGGGGCGGGGGGCACGATCACCCCTCTCGGCAAGATCGGCGTGGCCAAGGGTGGCAGCCAGAGCTACACCATCATCCCGGCGGCAGGATTCAGGATTCAGGATGTGAAGGTGGATGGCAAAAGCGTCGGTGCTGTGAGCTTCCACACCCTGACCAACGTGCAGAAGGCTCAGACGATAGCCGCCAGCTTCATCAAGAATCCGGTGATCACCGCCAAGCAGTCGCCAGGAGGGAGCATCAGCCCGGCTGGGAATACGTCCGTCGCTTTGAATGGGAGCCAGGGCTACACCATCACCCCGGCCACAGGCTTTGACCTCATCCACCTGTTGATTGATGGCAAGGTGGTCACAGACACCGACGGCAGCTACACTTTTGCCAACGTGACCAAGAACGCCACCATCGGGGCCGTGTTCAAACAGCGCACGGATCATGTGGCATTGATCACCGCCGCCGGAAAGGGCGGGACGGTGACTCCCACAGGCAGGACCTTGGTGCAGAAAGGCAGCAATCCGGAGGTGACCGTCACGCCGGCGGCAAGCCACCGGGTTCTGAATGTGAAAGTCGGGAACAACTCTCTCGGCTCCGTGACGACCACGACCATCACCAACATTCAGGCCGACACCACCGTGGCAGCGACCTTCACCCCGCTGCCCGTCATCACCGCCAAGCAGGCCGTTGGAGGCACCATCCTGCCGGCCGGAAGCAAGGTGGTGCCTTTTGAGGGAGCGCAGAACTACAGCATCAGCCCAAGCCTGGGCTACAAGCTCGACAACCTGATCATCGACGGGAAAGCCGTCGCAGACACAGATGGCAGCTACACCTTCAGCAACGTCACCGCCAATCACAGCATCAGCGCGAAGTTCAGCCTGACCACGCATGTCGTGACGGCCAGTTCCCCGCCTGCCGGGACCATTTCACCCAGTGGCACGTTGAACATCCTCCATGGCAAGGACCAGAGCTTCACCATCACGCCACCGGCCGGCTTCAAAGCCGGCATCCGGGTGAACGGCGTGCTCAAAGCCCAACGGCCTGCCGGAGGTCCCCTGACCTACCTGCTGAAGAACATCCGGCGGAATTACCAGGTGGAAGCCGTCTTCGCCCCGATCGGAACCCAGTTCTCAGGCACCCTCGGCATCGCCCCCATTGGCCTGGGCGACACGATCAACGTGGCCAACAAGACGCCTGCAACCTTCAGCCTGATCACCAACGGCACGCTGGGAGTGGCGGGTGTCTATTTTCACAACGCTACAGCCACCAAGTGGGGCCAGGCCTCCCCGACTGCTCTGGATGACAACTGGACCGCAAACGTGCCCCTGCTGCCGGGTGACAATGAAGTCTGGTTCGCCGCTGTCGGCACCGGAGGCGAAGTCGCCTGGTATCCGACCATCGTCACCTATTACTCAGGAGCAGATTTCACCACACCGCTCACCCCATATGTCGGCACGACACCCCTCTCCACCCTGACAGTCGGAGCACCCACCGTGGTCACCTGGAAGATCGGGCTTCTCCAACACGAAGGAGCCGCCGTGACTCTTTACCAGGTCGGAGAAAATGACGCGCTCACGCAGGTGGTTCCTCTGACCGACGACGGAACACTGCCCGACGAAATTGAAGGAGACGGCATCTTCACCGGCAATGCCACCATCACTGCCAGCTCCTCAGGCTACCTCTACTACCGCGCTGGAGTGCAAAAGCCCGGGCCGCTCACCTACTACTCCGAAACAAAGGAAGTCTGGGCTCCGGCACCTTTGACCGACGAGCAGGTGAACACGGCGGGCGAAACGGCGGACGACATCGCAACGGCGTATGAAGCCTTGATTACAGGTGGAGACACTCCACAGGAGGCCGCGGCTGCGATTGTAGAGCAGCTGAAGCAGGATCCAGATATCGGGGCGGCAGGCAGCACCGAGGAAGGCGGTGTTTGGTGGATCACGGAGGATGGCATCCTGGGACTTTATCACCCCGAACTCGAGGGTCAGAAGGCCGGCGAAGGATCGATAGCGGAGGGACGAGGAAGCCCGCCTCCAATCACCAGCCTCGAGCAGGCATCATCACCAGCACAGTCGCCCTTCTACAGTGCTCCAGACCTCGCCACGCTTTTCACGCAGTCGGCCTTGAATGAGGGATCCGGTCATTTTCCAGGGCTTCCACCTCCAGCGCCACCGCTCTCTTCGGATGGGAAGAACCGCATCAAGAGCGACCGGGCCATCATCATCAGCCCTTTCATCAACAATCCGAACGGAGGCAACTTCGGCAACAATGATGATTACTACAAGCCTTGGCCTACCATCCAGGCCAACAAGAGCTGCGGCCTGTATGCTGCCAGGGAGGTGCTCAACAATGGTGCTGTGACCGTCACGCTGAACGACTTCAAGAACCTTTCAGGCTACGGCTACATCCACATCAGCACCCACGGAGACAACTACTACAACGGGCTGCTTTCACTCTGGGAGGATACCTGGGGACCAAACGACTTCCTCAAGGGGAACCTGTCGGTCGTGGGGCTCAATTCAGGCATCCAGCTCTTCAAGGTTGATGGAAAGTATGTCGTCGGGACCTACGCGGATGATCTCAACGCCAAACGCCTGGCGATCGGGAAGTCCGGCAAGCTCTACATGCTTCCCAAATTCTTCAAAGACTACCTGTCCACACTGCCGAACAGCCTGGTCATCCTCTCTGCCTGCCGCTCGGGTTACAACGGCTCGTTGATGAGTGTTTTCCTCTCCAAGGGAGCAGGCACGGTGATCGGCTACACAGACTATGTGGCCACCAGCTACACCAGGAACACGCTTCAGGAAATCGTGGACCGCATGTATGAGGACAAGACCTCATTGGAAGCCATGCAGTCAGCCGTGACCAAGTACGGCAGTGATGATGCAGATTCGGATCCTGCGGCACTGGTGTACATGGGAGCTACGGACCTGTACTTCCCGAACTCAGACCTCGCCAACGGTGGCTTTGAGGATGGCGTGCTCGATCCCTGGGAGAGGGCTGGAGATGGCCGTGTCATCACCGGCCTGGGTGCAACGAATCCTACGGAAGGCAAGTTCATGGGCATCATCTCCACAGG
>CALDGV010000728.1 GCA_937941745.1 uncultured Prosthecobacter sp.
GCCGCGACTTCCGCCTCACCGACATCGCCGGGCACGTCGTGAAGGACATCATGGCCTAGCCGGCGGCTTTGAGTCGAAAGGACGATGGGCCGTGGTCGTTTTGAGCGGTCCGTCATGAAATTCCTTTCTGCCCTCCTGCTGGCCCCGCTGGCTCTTTCTGCTGCTGATCCTCTGCCTGATCCTGCCAAGGTCACCGAGGCCCTGAAAAAGGCGGTGAGCTTCTGCACGGAGAAGCTGGCGGTCCACGGCGGCTATGCCTCGAGCTGGAAAAAGGATCTCAGCGCCGGGATGACCGAGCACAGCGAGTCGAAGACGGTCATCTCCATCCAGCCTCCGGGCACCACGACCCTCGGGCTGGCCTTTGTAAAGGCCTTCCAGGCCACGGGCGACACGCAGTTTCTGGAGGCGGCCAGGGCGGCAGGGCGGGCGCTGGTGGAGTGCCAGCTGGCCAGCGGCGGCTGGAGCAGCGATTTCGATTTCGCGCCGGAGAAGGCGAAGAAGTACTGGCTGCACCAGCAGGTGCTGGCCGGTGACAAGGAGCAGGGGAAGCGCAACAACATGAGCACCCTGGATGACAACAAGACGCAGTCCGCCCTGCTCTTCCTCGTGGAACTGGCCCATCTGCCGGAGTGCCGGGGAGATGCGGTGCTCCAGGAAGCCGTGAAGTTTGCCTTCGACAGCCTGCTCGCGGCCCAATACCCGAACGGTGCCTGGCCGCAGCAGTTCAGCGGCCCTGCGGATCCTGCCACGCCGGTCAAAAAGGCCGCCTATCCCGCCTCCTGGCCGCGTGAGTTTCCGAAGGTGAACTACACCAGCTTTTACACGCTGAACGATGGCAACCTCCAGAGGGCGGCGCACCTGATGCTGCGCGCCCATGAGCTGTCGGGTGACGAGCGCTTCCTGAACAGCGCCCGGAAGGTGGGGGACTTTCTCATCCTGGCGCAGATGCCCGAACCGCAGCCCGGCTGGGCACAGCAGTACAACCATGACATGGAGCCGGTCTGGGCGCGCAAGTTTGAGCCGCCCTGTGTCACCGGCGGCGAAAGCATCGGCGCCATGGAGACGCTGCACGAGCTTTACGTCGTCACGGGTGAGGAGAAGTATCTCAAGCCCCTTCCCGCCGCCTTTGCCTGGTATGAGAAGGCGGTGCTGCCGGACGGCCAGTATGCCCGCTTTTATGAGCTGCAGACGAACCGGCCGCTGTACTTCGTGAAGGACACCTATGAGCTGACCTACGATGACTCCAACCTGCCGACGCATTACGGCTTCAAGATGGACCACATCGGCCGGGACATCGCCAAGCTGAAGGAGCTGATGCAGGAGCCGCGGGAGAAGCTGCTGAAGAAGCGCCAGGATGCTCCGAGCGAAAAGAGCTGGGCCAGCAAGGCCAAGGGCGCGGCAGGCAAGGCGAATGCGGCCCTGAAGGCCCAGCAGCCGGACGGCCGCTGGCTGAAGGGCGATGAGATCGACGGCAGCGAGACGACCAAGCACCTGATGGCCATGATCTCCTATGTCGAAGCGGCGCGGAAAGGCGGTGCGGAGTTCCAGAAACTGCGCCAGTAAGCGCGCTGCTCCTCATGCACCGACTCCGCCTCCTTCTCGCCGCGCTTCTGCCGCTCACAGGCTGCGCCCAGGACCCCTCCCCTGCCCCGCCGGGATACCTGGCCCTGAGAAATCTGGACTATGCGGGCAAGGACAATCCGCGTCAGAAGCTGGACCTCTACCTTCCGGAAAAGCGGCCGGAGAAGCCGCTGCCCCTGATCGCCTACATTCACGGCGGCGGCTGGGAGGGTGGCAGCAAGGATGAAGCCGGTGTGACCCTGCAGTTCATGCAGCAGGGTGGCTACGCCGGGGCCTCCATCGGCTATCGTCTGACCCAGGAAGCCCGCTGGCCGGCGCAGATCCATGATGTCAAAGCCGCGCTGCGCTGGCTGAAGGCTCACGCGGCAGAGCATGGCATTGATCCAGACAAGATCGCGCTCTTCGGCATTTCCGCCGGAGGTCATCTGGTGAGCCTGCTGGGCACCAGTGCCGGTGTGAAGGACCTGGAGGGCGCCGAGGCAGGTCCCGGCGAACTTCCCAGGATCGCCTGTGTGGCCAATTTCTGCGGCCCGGCGAACTTCATCACCTTCCCCGGCCAGGGCAGCATCATTGATCCTGAAAAACCCGGCACCGCCATCTTCAAGCTGTTTGGCGGCCCGCTCAGCCAGCACCTCGAAGAGGCGAAGGCGGCCTCGCCCGTGACCTATGTCAGCGCTGTGGATCCTCCCTTTCTGCACATCCATGGCACGGCGGACAAGCTGGTGCCCTATGCCCAGGCGGAGGAGTTTGATGCTGCCTTGGACAAAGCCGGCGTCTCCAGCACGCTGCTGACGGGGGAAGGTGCGCCGCATGTCTTCTTTTCACAGGACCTCGTGAACAAGATGCAGGTCTTTTTCGACAAGCATCTGCAAGGCAAGTCGGGCCAAGTCAGCCAGGGTCCGGTTTCTGTGAAATGACTCCTCCACGCGTTCTCATCATCGGCGGCGGCCTCGCAGGCACTTCGGTGGCCTGGAGGCTGCGCGAGCGTGGCGTGAAGTTCCTCGTCGTGGACCGCGATGAGCCGCTGACCTCCTCCAAGGTGGCCGCCGGGCTCGTCACGCCCATCACCGGCATGAGGCTCAACCTCAACTGGCGCTACGACAGCCTGCATCCTGAAGCCCTGGCCTTCTACCGCCGCATCGAGCAGGAGACGGGAGGCTCGTTCTACCATGACGTGCCCATCGTGCGCCTCCTGCGCGATGAAATGATGGAGTGCCTTTGGGAGCAGCGGCGCAGCCAGCCTGAAATCATCCCGTATGTGAAGGCACAGGAAGGTCCGCTGGTGGATGACCACTACTTCTCCGCACCGTATGGAGGCTTTGAAATGCGCCACAGCGGCTGGCTGGACACCGCCGCCTACCTGGCCAGCAGCCGTGCCCTCTTCCTGCGTGAAGGCTGCTGGCAGACCGGCGTGGCAGATGGATCGCTCACCTGGAATGGGGAGACCTTCACCCATGCGGTGTTCTGCATCGGCTGGGAGGCGGCGAAGCATCCTTGGTTTGACTGGGTGCCCTTCCGTTCCGCGCGTGGCACCGTTTTGAAGCTCAAGGCCGACACCGGCGGCGAGAAACGCATCATCAACCGCGGCTGCTGGCTCATCCCGCGCGCCGATGGCACTCTGCGGGCCGGGCCGACCTATGAGCTGGATTTCGATGCGCCCTTCAAGCCTGGGCCGGATTCCATCCTCGATCTCGAAACCAAGCTGCAGCGGCTCTACAAAGGCGCTTACACCGTGCTGGATGCGCAGACGGGAGTCCGCCCCATCATCCCGCGCAGGCAGGCGCTTCTGGGCTTCCATCCGGCCCGGCCTGAAATCGGCTTTGTGAACGGCCTGGGTTCCAAAGGCGTGCTGCGTGCGCCCTGGGTGGCCCGTCAGTTTGTCGAGCATCTGCTCGATGGCCGGCCGATTGAACCCACTTTGGATCTCGCCGGAAACTTGTGAGCCGGAGAACGGCTTGTCACTCTGGTGGCGTTCTGCTCTGAATGCGCCCCATGCCCCTGCTGACACGTCTTTCCGCACTCCTCATGCTCACCGCCTGCCTCCACGCCCAGGAGGCGCCCAAGGCGGACCCCGATGCGCTGTTCCGTGAAGGGGTACAGGCCTTCTTTGATGCGCGGCCCAAGGACTCCGTGGCGGCTTTTGACAAGCTCATCGCCCTCGAGCCGCGGGTGAAGCCGCAGCTCTGGCAGCGCGGGCTTTCCCAGTATCTGGCGGGAGACTACCAGGGCGGGCGGGAGCAGTTTGAGGTGCATCAGACGGTGAACTCGAATGATGTCGAAAATGCCGCCTGGCATTTCATCTGCGTGGCCCGGGCGGAGAACCTGGAGGCGGCGCGCAAGGCGCTCATCCCCATCGAAGGCGACACGCGCGTGCCGATGAAGGAAGTTCACCAACTCTTTGCCGGCAAGGGCACGGTCGAAGACGTGCTCAAGGCGGCGGAAAGCGGCGAGGGTGAGGATTTCAAAAACCACCGCTGCTATGCCCATCTCTATCTTGGCCTCTATTTTGAGGCCCTCGGGGACGAGGCCAAGGCCAAAGACCACATGCGCAAAGCCGCCATCGATTACCGCATGGACCACTACATGGGCCGCTGCGCGCAGGTGCATGTGAAGGTGCGCGGCTGGTGACGCATTTGTCACCTGGGTGCCTTTGATTCAGCCGTGCGGAGACGCATGGCGGTGGAGCCCGTGACTCCCCTTTACCTCATCGACACCATCGGCCCGTTCTTCCGGGGGTATCAGCGCCGTGTGATCAACTGGTCGAAGATCCCCTGGGATCATGCCGGCCGACAGGGGGCGGCCTGGTGGGAGCAGGTGTGCCGCGACCTGAACGTGCTGGCGCGCCAGGCTTCGGCGTGGGGATTCAACGCCGCCTCCATCGATGATGTGGCTCATCTGGCAGACCACCCAGGCATCGAGCCCGAGGTCCGGCAGCGCATCGAACGCTACCGGGTGGAGATGCGGCGCTGCTTCACGGTGCTGAAGCAGGCCGGGCTGGCCGTGCATGTGACGATGGATGTCTTTTCTGCCACGCCCTGGCTTGAGAAAAGCCTGCGGATCAAGCGTCAGCCGGTGAACCGCTACCTGGCGGAGCTGCTGGACCGTTTCTTCACCGATTTTCCCGAGGTGGCCGGCATCATCGTGCGGATTGGCGAGTCCGATGGGAAGGATGTGAGGGACGATTTCCACAGCCGCCTGGTCATTCAGACTCCGGCGGATGCCCGCCGCTTTCTGCAGGCGCTGCTGCCTGTGTTTGAGAAGCACGGCCGCCGCATGATCTTCCGCACCTGGACGGTGGGAGCCTATCCCATCGGCGATCTGATGTGGCACCGTGACACCTTCACCCAGGTGTTTGAAGGCATCACCAGCCCGGCGCTGGTCGTTTCGATGAAGTATGGGGAGAGTGACTTCTTCCGCTACCTGCCCCTGAACCGGAATTTTTTCCGCACGGCACTTCCCAAGATCGTGGAACTGCAGACCCGCCGCGAATACGAAGGCTGCGGGGAATACCCCAGCCCGGTCGGCTGGATGTATGAGCAGCATGCGCGGGAGCTGAGGCAGGCAGAAAATGTGATTGGCTGCATGGTCTGGTGCCAGACCGGCGGCTGGGTGCCTTTCCGAAGAATCGCCTTCCTCGATCCAGCAGCGGTCTGGAC
>CALDGV010000729.1 GCA_937941745.1 uncultured Prosthecobacter sp.
CTTCCCTCCGAATCCGTCATGCTTGAGGAGGCTTTCACGATTCAGGCGATCAGGATGTCCTGTCGCGTGAATTAGTTCGTGAAAGAGCGTGAGGTAGTAGGCCTCGGCACTCTCAAAGCTCCCAAAAGGCGGCATCTGCACCGTATCGGTTTGGAGACGGTAACAGGCCATCGTGCGTGCTCCTTCGTGGATGCAGGGCGGATTGGACATTTCGGCGACGATCTGCTCGGCGGCTTCGATTCGTTCGCTCACGGGGAGCTGCGGAATCGAGTTCACTGGCGGGAAGTCGATGCCTTCGATCTGCACCGCGTTGAAAACGGTGTATTCGCGAAGGAACAGCCGTTTCCGCCTGGGTTCATCGGTTGCTTCAGCATCATCGGCTGACGATGACTTCGATTCACCGACTTTGATCACATGGGCACCGTGTTCGCCTTTGCGAATGTGACCACCGCGCTCCTGGGCCTGACGAAAAGTCAGCCAGTAGGGGGATGGCATGTGCCGCAGACCCAGTAGCAGCACGTTGATGCCGTTGTAGGTCTTGCCGGTGTGGAAGTTGCGCGGGATGCCGACTTCGCGCTGCCAGGGGCAGCGCCAGGGAACGACGCCGCGTTCCAGGTGTTCAAGGATGAGATCGGTGACAGCTTGATAAGGATCAATGCGGGACTCTGCGTGGCTCATGAGGGCTTCGGTTCGGGGTTGTCAGGAGAAGCCGACCTCAGGAGTGAGGCAGACTTCAGGCTGACAACCGCAGGCCCGTGGCAGCGCGGATCGCTCCGTCCGCATTGTATCAGAACACGGTGTGTTCATGCAAAATGCCGATTGCAAAATGTGGCTCTCGAAGTGTTTTGACCTCGGTTGAAATCAACAGCCCATCATGAGTCGATACCATTACGAAGTGCTGGCGGAGGAGTCCGCGTTTGAAGAGCTCGTTTGTGACATTTTGAATGCCATTCACAACACCACCTCGTTTCAGCTTTATCGGGGACGCGGAAGCAACCAGTATGGCGTGGACATCTACTCCAAGCCTTTGCGCATAATCGTGCAGTGCAAAAAGAAGGACACCAACCGCAAGGATGTGGATCTTCGCCGAGAGCTTGCTGCTGATCTGGAGGAGACGGCTTGCAAGGTGCGCGGCTGGCCGCATCCGTTCACCACGCTGCTTTTTGCAACGACTACAAAGAAGTATCCGTCGATCCAAGACAAAGCCATTGAACTGTCAGAGAAAGAAAATGTGGACATTCAGTTTCTCGCTTGGTCAGAGCTTGAAAAGCACATTCACCGCTTCGAACTTGTTCGAGGTAGATTCTATCCGCATTTGAAGGCCCCAAAACGGCCTTCCAAGGATGCGGTCGTCAATAGGCTCCCAATTCCCAAGACTATTGGAGCCAATGGCCTGATGAAATCTACCATTATGGAGAAATTCAACCGCCTGGGTCTCGAAAGAGAAAAGCGCTTCGGACGATCTGCTTATGCAGTCATGTATAAAAACTTTCAGCGTGAGATGAAGCTGGGCAAGAATCAAAAGTGGACCGTCATCTGGGACTGGCCGGAGTCCGCAGCCAAAGCCATCTGCGACTACCTGGATGGCAAATGGAACAATACAATTGCAGGACGAAAAGAGTCCGCGAAATCAAAACCGGACTACATTCCTACGCGTCCTCAACTTTTCGCGAAGGAAAAGGAGTGGCTCTCAGTTCTTGGTCTGGAAATGGATAGCGATGAGACACGTGAGCTTCTCGAAAGGTCCTTCGGAGTGGCCTCGCATCGTTCGATCAACCATTTGCAGCACTGGCTATTCGTCCTGCAACTAGAGCAGATCGTAAAGGATCACGCTGGCATCTAAGACTACTCGATCTGCCGCAACCACCGCTTCAGCTTCTCCTCGACCTCGGCTCGCGGCGTGGCGAAGCGCTCGCGGGAGCGGCGGAGGAGCTTGGCTTTGCGGCCCTGGTGCGTCTCGATGGGCGGGGAGAGACGGGTGCGCTGGAAGTGGATGGAGCCGCTGGCGGATTGATTACGGATGAGGGTCTCGTAGCGGGGTAGATCGACGAACTGACGCTGGTGGAACTCCTCGCCAAACTCGCCGTGCAGATGCTCGGCATCGGCAAAGCCGACGCGGAAGGCGACGAGGGTGCCGACATTGCCAAACACGGCCTCCCGCACGGTGGGTGAGAGCTGGGCGATGTATTGATGGCTCAAGGTGAGATTGAGCCGGTATTTCCGCGCCTCTGCCAGGATGGAGGTGAAGCTCTCCGTGGCGAAGTTTTGGAACTCATCGACGAACAGGAAGAAGTCGCGTCGCTCGTGCTCCGGCTGGCGGTTTCGGGCCATGGCGGCGAGCTGGAACTGCGTGATGAGCAGGGAGCCGAGCAGGTTGGCCTTGTCGTGGCCGATCTCGCCCTTGGAGAGGTTCGCGAGGAAGATGCGGCCCTCGTTCATGACAAAGGGGATGCTCACCTTGCTGCGCACCTGGCCGATGATGTTGCGGATGATGGGGGAGAGGAGGAGCTGGCCGGCCTTGTTCTGGATGGGTGCGATGGCCTCGCGCATGAAGCGCGGCTCCCAGCTCTCGTATTCGTTCTCCCAGAAGTCGCGCAGGAAGGGATCGTCGATCTGGTTCACCACCCAGCGGCGATAGGCCGCGTCGGTGAGCAGGCGGTTCAGGCCGAGGAGCGTGGTGTTCGGGCAATGCGTCAGTGCCGAGATGGCGTTGTGCAGGATGTATTCCAGCCGTGGCCCCCAGCTTTCCTGCCACAGGCTTTTGAAGGCGCTCACGATGCCTGATGCAACGAGGTGACGGTCTTCCGGCGCGGTCTGGGCCAGCAAATTGAGCCCGATGGGGTGATCGAGGTCGCCGGGATGAAAATAGACCGTCTGCTCGGCCCGCTGCGGCGGGATGTGCAGCAGCAAATCCTCCGCCAGATCGCCATGCGGGTCGATGAGGCCGACGCCGTGGCCCTGCTCGATGAGCTGGAGGATGAGATTGCGCAGGAGCGTGGTCTTCCCGGAGCCCGTCTTGCCGATGATGTAGGTGTGGTAGCGAGCATCAGCCAGGTCGAAGCCAAACGGCTGCTCGCCGCCCCAGACATGCCTCATGCCGATGTGAAGATCGTGTTCGTTCATGGCTGTGTTCACGCCGCCCAGGCCAGCCGCCGCTCCAGAAAGGAACATGAATGAAAACCGGGCCAGAGATCACCCCCTCGTCAAAATGGGTGCCCGCCCGGCAAGTCACCCGGCAAACGTCTGTTGGATCGAGCCAGGCGGGTAACGGCAACTGGCCTCGACGGCTGAAGGGTGGAGACAGTATATCACATCAGCTATGATGTGATGGATACCCCTGATCAACTTCCATCGAATGTCTCACACGCTCGGGCTGGGCGGCACGCCAGAGAGCTGACTGCTTGGAAACAAAAAAAAAATCGGCTCCTGACCCGATAGCACCCAATACTCTAACGGGTGAGCCGCATTGGGCTCCTGAATAATGATTTGGTCGGATTGCGGGGCTATCTCGACGAAATGGCTCTCGTAGTTACTGAAGTGGATGTGCATGTTCTGCAGCTTTGAATTCAGCGGCAACACGACTCCGCTCACCCCGCTCACCGAGCAGTCATTGGCATAAATGATTTTTGCGAAGTGATTCTCTCCAACAGGCGTTTGCCAGAGAAAGAGATAATTCATCTTCTGGTCCAAATGAAGGCTGCCGGATTTCGCCGCGTCGATTTGATAAAGAGGATAGCTGGCTTTGTCATCGATCCAGGAGTAGTCGGAGGTCATCAGACCGCTTTGTGGAGTAGTATGCTTTTCCATCTTCTCGCGGACTTTCGAGTTTCCGCTGCCAGCAACTAGCGGAAACCTAAAGCCGCACTTCTGACCGCTCTTCAGGATATTTGCGCACTCGCCAAGGGGATCAAGCAAGGTGGTTTTTCCACACGATGGGCATTTATATTCGAAGAGTGGCATTGCAGTTAGTTTCGAGGATTGCGGTCTCAGTTTGAAGGAAGTCCGAGTTTATCGAAGAACGCTCGGTTTCGCTCTTTCGCCATATTGACGAGGCGGTCGAAGGAGATCACCTCCACATATGCGTTTACGTTGTCCTTGTAGCCGAAATACCCCTGACCATCAGAGGTCCTCTTGAGATTGTGATGAATCCTGCACCGCTTCTCAAATGAGGGGGTAAGGTCTGCGAGGACATAGCAGAAACCCGGAACAGAGTCGTGCTGGAGAGATGGGATTGGCCGCCCCGTCGAAGTCTTGACGCCTCCTTGCCTAATGCGCTCAAGGTAGTCAATCGCTTGCTCAATAGGGTCGTGGTCTTCACCCGCCTTTGCGTCATTCCTCATCGGTCGTTTGATTTCCACGATCTCGATGCTGGCAGGAGGAAGTCTCGTTCCCTCCGAAACGAGAATTGGCTGGTCAAAGACATTCAAGACGCAGATGTCCGGTTCCTTCCCGTCGCCGGAAGCGGTAATGGGGATCGACTTCAGCGGCTTGTCCGAGGCCAGATAATCATGGAACGCGAGCCGTTCGTCGATTAACCACAAATTGCAGTTCTCCAGCGGAAGCTCCGAGCTGTCCTTCCGCATCTGACTAATGAGGCTGTGGATCAAATCCTCACGGACGTAGTTCCCGTGCTCATCTTTCTCTATGGCCTTC
>CALDGV010000730.1 GCA_937941745.1 uncultured Prosthecobacter sp.
TGATGAATGGGTTGTCCTTCGGGATGTCGTAGGCGCGGTCGCCGGAGGATTTATTGACGTCGATGCGGAGCATCTTGCCAAGGTAGGTGTGCAGGTCCTGGCCAGCATTGATCACATCGCCTTCCCAGCCACCATCGCCGACGCCGATGTAGAGATAACCATCAGGACCGAAGGCAATCTGGCCACCGTGGTGGTTGCAATACGGGAAGTCGATCTGCATGAGGATCTTCACGCTTTCAGGGTCGAGCTTGTCGGGGTTGCTTTTATCAACCGTGTACTCCGCGATCATCGTGGCTCCATTGAACCAGAGGTCGGCGTAGGCGATGTACACCTTGCCGTTCTTGGTGAACTCAGGATGAAAGGCCATGCTGAACATGCCCAGTTCCAGGAAGGAGGAGATGGTCTTGTCCTTCAGGTCGAGAAAAGGACGGCGCAGTTTCTTGCCGTCCTTGATGATCTGAATGACCCCGGGGCGCTCGATCACAAAGACACGGCCCGTGCCGTCGTTTGGAGCGGCGACGCTGACTGGATCGACGAGGTCATCAGCGACTTTGACGAGGCTGATGGCCACGTTGCCGGGAAGCTTGCCGCCAGGTTGGGCGGGCTTGTCATCGGCGCGAAGGACGGCACTGGAGAAAAGCGCAGTGAGCGTGAGGAGGCTTAAGGTCAGTTTCATGCTGGGTCGGTTGGAATATCCAAAACGATCCCAGGCTACCGAGTCGTGCGCAGGAATGGCAAGATTGAAAATACGCCCGAGCCAGACTGTGCCGCCGTCACCAACAAGCCAGTGTCATCCTCTTTCTGTGTGTTCAATCCCCCGTTTCAAGATGGTCGAGGTGCTTGGCCACCGCTGCCTCAATGTGAGGATTGATTCCATGCATGATGGTTTCACAGGCCATGCGGAGCGCGTTTTTCATGGCGTAGGGGCTGGCGCTGCCGTGGGAGATGATGGTGATGCCGTTCAGGCCTAGAAGGGGCATGCCACCGTATTCATCGGCACTGGTCCGTTTATGGACGTTTTTGAAGGCGGGCCTTGCCAGCTTGCCTCCAATTTTGGTCCGCAGCGTGGCCATGATCTCTCCTTTGATCATGGCAAACATGGCATGAGCCAGCGCTTCAGAAGTCTTGAGGATGATGTTTCCGGTAAAACCATCGCAGACAACGACGTCGGGCGGAGTCTCCCAAAGGTCATGGCCCTCGACATTGCCGATGAAATTGATTCCAGGGGTCTTGCGCAGGAGCTTGCCAGTCTCTTTGCAGAGTGCGTTGCCCTTTTCCTCTTCGGTGCCGTTGGACATGAGGCCGACGCGAGGATTGTCGCGGCCAAGCACGTGCTTCGCGTAGGCACTCCCCATGATGGCATTTTGCACGAGGTGCTCGGGAAGGCTGTCTGGATTTGCCCCGGCATCGATGAGCACCCAGTGCGTGGTCATGCTGGGCATGATGGCGGCAATGGCCGGGCGCTCGATGTGAGGAAGGGTGCGCAGTTTGATGAGGCTGGCGGTGACGGCAGCCCCAGTGTGACCGGCACTGACAATGGCATCTGCCTTGCCCTCTTTGACCAGATCGACTGCGCGGGAGATCGAACTGTCCTTTTTCTTCCGCACAGCATCCAGACCGCTGTCATGCATGTCCACGACCTGCATCGCTGAGACAATTTCGAGCCGATTGCTGGCAGGAATACCCTGGGAAAACATTTCTCGCTCGATGGCTTCCGGTTGGCCAACGAGGTAGATTTTTTCAATCTGCGGGAGGCTTTCCAGGGCAAGCTTCACGCCGCCCATGGGATTCTGCGGGGCGAAGTCGCCGCCCATGACATCGAGTGCGATTTTCATGCTTTGCAGGTCTTTGGATCTCGGCCAGTGGCTGTCAAAAAAGCAGGGGGCAGGCAGATCAATGCAGGAAATGGCGATGACCGGTGAAGATCATGGTCATCTTCCGCTCATCAGCGGCATCGATGACTTCCTGGTCACGCAGGCTGCCGCCTGGCTGGATGGCGGCGGTGGCTCCGGCTTCGGCACAGGCAATAAGTCCATCGGCAAAGGGGAACATGGCGTCCGATGCCACGACGCTGCCTTCCAGGCTGAGACCAGCTTCCTTGGCCTTCCAGACGGCGATGCGGCAGGAGTCCACACGACTCATTTGACCGGCACCAATGCCGAGAGTGCGGTCGTGGGAGGCGAAGACGATGGCATTCGATTTGACGTGTTTCACCACTCGCCAGGCGAAACGCATGGCTTCAATCTCTTCACGGGTGGGAGGGCGCTTGGTTTTGACCTTGGACTCGAGGTCGTCGAGGCCGAGAGCGCGAGGATCGCTGTCCATGACCATGAGGCCACCAGGTGCAGAGCGGATGATCGGCTGGCTGAGCGCTTCGGTGACACTCGGCAGCATCTGGATAAGCCGGAGATTTTTCTTCTTCTGCAGCAGTGCGCGTGCATCAGCATCAAAGTCTGGTGCGATAATGACATCAGTGAAGATCTCAGAGATGATCTTGGCAAGGCCGATGGGCATGGATCGGTTGATCGCGATCACGCCGCCAAACGGAGCTTGTTTATCTGTCTCAAAAGCCTTGGCCCAGGCTTCACGGAGATCTTCTTCGGCACAGCCGACCCCACAGGGATTGGTATGCTTCAAGATGGCGACCGTGGGCCGGCGGAATTCGTGGATGAGTCCCGCAGCTGCCTGAATGTCGAGCACGTTGGTGTAGCTCAGGTCCTTGCCGTGCAGTTGAACAAAGTAGTCGCTAAAGTTGCCGTAGAGGGCCGTCTTCTGGTGTGGGTTGTCGCCATAGCGCAGCTCGCTGTGCAGGGGCAGGCTGATGGTGAAGGTTTTCTGGGTAACCTGCTCCTTGTTCAGGAAGCTCGCGATGGCTGCATCGTAGGTGCTGGTGCGCTGAAAGACCTTGCAGGCGAGACGCTCGCGGGTGGCCAGCTTGGTTTCGCCCTGATTTTCTTTCATCTCAGCCAGGACTCCGGTGTAGTCGCTCGGATCACAAATGACCGTGACCCAGCGGTGGTTCTTGGCGGCACTGCGGAGCATGGATGGGCCGCCGATGTCGATGTTTTCGATGGCTTCCTCCAGAGTGACGTCCTTCTTCGCCACGGTCTGCTCAAAGGGGTAGAGGTTGACGATGACAAGGTCGATGACCGGAATGCCATGCTTCGACGCATTACGCTTGTCTTCGTCATTGTCGCGCCGCTGGAGGAGTCCTCCATGGACCTTGGGGTGAAGGGTTTTCACGCGGCCGTCGAACATTTCAGGGAAGCCGGTGTAGTCGGACACGTCGATGACCTTCAAGCCTGCGTCTTTGAGGTGCTTGGCCGTGCCACCAGTGGAAAGGAGCTCAACGCCAAGTTCGGCGAGGCCTTTGGCGAAGTCGAGCAGGCCGGTTTTGTCAGAGACGGATAGGAGAGCGCGGGCGATGGGCATGTGGGGAGGGGAGGATTTCGGGAGGGTGGAGACAAAGAGGGGATTTGGGGGGAGGCAAGAGGGAGTTCAAAGCTCGAAAAGGCCGCTCAGGCAGAGCAGGGAAGTTTAGGAGCAGCTTGACGACATGGATTCTCACGAAACCTAGTGCCTCAGCCTGGGTTTGAGCTTGAGCATGAAACACCTAATCCAGTTTTCCGGCGTCTTTCTGGCCTTTTCATCCCTTTCTATCGCTTCCGATTGGCCTCGCTTTCTGGGGCCAAAAGGTGCTGCAGTGGTGGAGAATGCCTCCATCCCGACGTCCTGGGGACAGCAGGAGAACATGGCCTGGAAGTTTGCCATGCCAGGCCCGGGCTCATCGAGTCCGATTGTGATGGGTGATAAAGTCTTGGTGACCTGCTGGACTGGCTATGGCGATGCCCAGGACAATCAAGACATGAGCAGGCTCGAGAGGCACCTTCTCTGCCTCAGCTTGAAGGATGGCAGCAAGCTCTGGCAGGCGTCAGTGAAGACTCAGGGCATTGAGGATGAATATCAAGGTTTCATCACCGAACATGGCTATGCCACCAGCACTCCGGTCACAGATGGGGAGAGCGTGTTTGTGTTTTTTGGCAAGTCAGGGGCCCTTGCCTTTGGTCTGGCGGATGGCAGGCGCCTTTGGCACACGCCACTCGGCACAGGTTCAAGCGGTCGGCGGTGGGGTTCAGGTGGCAGCCTCGTTCTCTACAAGGACATGGTGATTGTGAATGCCACAGATGAGAGCAAGGCTCTGGTGGCCTTGGACAAGAAGACTGGCAAGGAGCGCTGGCGGGCTGGAGGCGATAAGATCGAACTCGCCTATTCCACACCTTCCATCATCGAAGCAGCGGGTCGGACGGACCTGGTTTTCCCAATTGCTGAGGAGGTGTGGGGATTGAATCCGGAAACGGGGAAGCTGCGCTGGTATGCCACTCATGGGCTCCCTGGAAATGTCTCACCCGTAGTGATTCAGAACGGGGATGTAATTTATCTCTTTGGCGGTTATCCAGTGGCAGGCAGTGCTGCGGTCAGACTGGGTGGGAAGGGAGACGTCACCGCGAGCCACATCGTCTGGCAGAGCAAAAGCAGCAGCTATGTGCCCACGCCGGTCCTTCATGAAGGGCATCTTTATGTCGTGAATGACGCTGGTTTTGCCATCTGCATGGAGGCGGCGACAGGCAAGGACATCTATCGTGAACGCGTGATCGAGAGCGGCGGTGGGCGCGGACGCGGAGGCAAGCCATTCTACGCCTCCCCCGTCTTGATCGGCGACCGTCTTTATGCCGTCTCGCGCAGAAACGGCACCTTCATCCTTTCGGCCAAGCCTCAATTTGAAAAGATTGCCTCAATTCCGCCGCTGGATGAAAGCCAGTTCAACGCCACTCCTGCCGTGGTGGGCAATCAGATGATCCTGCGCAGTGAAAAAGCTGTCTATTGCATCCGCGCAACTCCATGACGGCGGGATTTGCCATTAGCTGGCCAGCTTGGCATTGCGCTCGATCTGATCAGTGATTTCCAGGGCAATGCGCACCGCCTCAGCGCCCTCCTGACCAGTGACAACCGGACGCTTGCCCAGGCGTGCGCACTCGACAAAGGCAGCGATCTCGAGCTTGAGCGGCTCATCTTTTTCGACCTCGACGGCTTCGCGGACGATCTGCATTCCGTCTTTGCGGTAGATCCAGCCGCTCTGTTCCTGGTAGTCGAGGCTGAGATAGCTGTCCTGCTGGAAAACCCGGATTTTCCGCATCTTTTCAGGGCTGATCCGGCTGGCCGTGATGTTGGCGATGCAGCCATTGGCAAATTTCAGCCGTGCGTTGGCGATGTCCTCACGATTCGTCAGGACGTTGATTCCAACAGCATCCACCTGAACGAGCGGGCTTTTCACCAGGTGCAGCACAATCTCGATGTCATGAATCATCACGTCGAGCACCACGCCGATGTCCATGCTCCTGTTCGGAAACGGAGAGAGGCGGTGGGCCTCGATGAACCGAGGCTGGTTCATGCGTTCTTCGAGCTGCCTGAGAACAGGATTGAACCGTTCAATGTGACCGACTTGGAGGATGACGTTCTTTTCCTGCGCCAGTTCAATCATGGCCTGAGCTTCAGCGTAGCTTTCCGAGATGGGCTTTTCCACCATCACGTGGCAGCCGGCTTCTAGCGCAGCGCGGGCGTGCTCATAATGGACATGATGAGGTGACGTGACGACCACACCATCTAGCCCTTGTTGCAGCAATTCACGATAATCTTCGGTGGCAAAAGGAAAGCCAAATTTTTCCTTGATCGTCTGTAACATCTCGTTCCCCAAGCGACAGACGCCCACCAATTCGACATCTGGGTGTTGTGCCAACAGGGGAATGTGGTTGGTGGTGGCCCACCAGCCGGCGCCGATAAATCCAATGCGTACCTTTTTCATGCTCTCCTCCT
>CALDGV010000731.1 GCA_937941745.1 uncultured Prosthecobacter sp.
ATGAGTGGGCCTACCATCTCTATAAAGAGATGAAGCAGGCGCACTGGGGGCCGATGAGCGCCGAGATCCAGATGAACCTGGATGCGGAGCAGTGGCATTCAGGCGGGTTGAGCACAGAGGAAAAGGCACTGGTGGCGCTCGGTCTGGGATGGCTGGCCAGCCTGCCGAGGCTGCCAGGAGCCGGACTTCAGCATGGCATCCGCATGCACGTCACTGCTCCTGAATTGAAGCTGGTGCTGGGGCGCGAGCCGCAGGATGCAAATACCCGGCTGGAGGCATTGCTCTTTGCCGCCCAGGTTTTCGGGCTCGATCTGCATGAGTGCGAGGCGCGCTTCAGGCAGGCGGCGATGCTGGCCGAACGCCAGGAATGGCTGCTTCCGCATGAGCAGGCATTCGTGAAGTGTCAGGACCTCCAGAGCGATGCTGCCCAGGGAGTTTTTGCCCGTGCAGTGTTCCTGGCAGGCCCCTGCTTGAAGGGAATGGCCTTTTTCTCGCTGCATTTGATGATGGCAGAGCTGGAGTCCCAGGGGAAGTGCCCCGGACTGGGGCGCATGATGTCCAAAATCCGCGCCGATGAGGCCTGCTATCTCGATGTCTTCAAGCATCTGCTGGCAGAAGCGGGCACGGAGAACGCAGCTTTGAACACGGACCCTTTCCGTGATGAATTACGGGGTCTTCTGAGCCAGTCGCTGGAGTTGGAGAAAGCCTTTTTGCGCCAGATGCAGCAGGAAACCCTGATGAGTGAAACACGCTTCCGGGAACTCGAGCAACGGCTGGATCAGTTGGCAGATGCCCGGCTTCGCGCCCAGGGTCTGACCCCTCTGGCTCTGCAGCCGCCGCTGCCGCCTGCGCTGGCTGACCAACTTCATGTGCGTGTGGGGCAGCTCGATACAGGCCGGGCTGTCCTGACCCTTTGTGACGACAACGACCTTTAATTCATGACCAAGATGAATGCCGAACCATCCCCCTCTTCACTTCACCCTCAGGCAGTCCGCCCAGATGAACTCGAAGCCACCCACACTACCAATCCCGCCTTGGTGGATGACCTGGGGCTCGATGACGAAAAGCTCGGGCCTCGCCAGGAGGACGCGACAAGGATCATCGTCTGTGAAGGCGGCTGCGAGTAGGCACCGACACAGCTTCCGCAGACCAGTCTGCATGGCTCTTGGGGCTCTTCTGGAGAGTTTTGCTCCTAGGGCTGCGTTTGGAAAAAATGCGCTTCCTCAGCCTTTTTGCCTCTGCAGCCCTTCTTACCGCCTCCCATTCTGCCGCGGGTGAGTTTCGTGTCGGAGCTGCGGAGGTGGACATCACACCGCCTCCTGGCACGCCAATGGCGGGCTACTATGCATTCCGTGCCGTGGGTGGCGTGCTGGACCCCATTTTTGCCAAGGCCATCGTGATGGAGCAGGATGGCGTGCATGCGGCCTTGGTGGTGCTCGACCTTTCAGGCACCACGCGCACGATTGTGGAGGCTGCCCGGCGGGCGGTGCAGGCACAATGTGGCATTGAAGGTGATCATGTGATGATCTCGGCCACGCACACGCATACGGGGCCGCAGCTGGCCCGTGGGTCGCTCATGGATGACATCACCCGGGCGAACTCGCCTGAAGGCAAGATCTACATGCAGAGGCTTCCGGACTTTGTGGCCCAGGCCGTGAAGGAGGCGAAAATGAAGCTGGCCCCGGCTCAGCCCAAGGTGGCGCTGGGACGTGCGGAAGGCATCAGCTTCAACCGTAGGGTGCTGCGCGATGGTGTGGCAGAGGCGGTCTGGCAGCCGAAGAAGATCGACCTTGCCAAAGAGCGCCCTGCCGGCCCGGTCGATCCCGAGGTGGGTGTGATGGTCTTTGAGGCGGGCGGCCAGCCGGTGGCTGGCTACCTGAACTTTGCCATGCATCCGACAAGCGTGGGCGGCGGGGTGAAGATTTCTGCGGATTTTCCGGGTGTCTTCTGCCGTCTTGTGCGCGAGCGCCATGGCCCAGGCATGGTCTGCCTTTTTGCCAACGGCTGCTGCGGCAACATCAACCATGGCGACTACTTCAGCGGTCGGCGCAGGACCACGCAGGAGCTGGGGACCCGCCTGGCTGATGCAGCCACGGCAGTCTGGCCTCTGCTGCAGCCGGTGAAGCCGCGCGTGCCAAGAATCCGCTCGGAGCAGGTGACGCTGCAGCGCCGGAGCTTCAGTGAGGCTCAAATCGCCAAGGCCAAGGACATCGCCAGCCGGATGATGACGGAAAAACTCGGCACTGTGCCGATGGCGGAGGCGGTCTGCATTCTGGAAACAGTGGCCAAGAAGGATGTGCCCCTGCTGGCGGAGGTGCAGGTGATTTCTCTCAGCGACGATGTGGCTGTGGTGGCACTGCCGGGCGAGATCTTTGTGGAGCTCGGGCTGGCGATCAAAAAGGCTTCACCCTTCAAGCACACCTTCATCGCTGAACTGGCCAACGGCAGCATCGGCTACGTGCCCAATCGCGAGGCCTTTCCGCAGGGTAATTACGAGGTCGTCAGTGCCCGTGGGGACATCGGCAGCGGGGAAAAGCTGGTCGAGGTGGCCCTGCGGCTTTTGAAGGAAGTGAAGGATGAGCCGGGCAGTGCCTCCCGCTGAGGCCGCTGCATCTGGCAGCCGACTTCCCCTCTTGTTTCTTTGATGGTCTTGTGCTCCAGAGCGAGGCTTCTTCGCCGCACGCATGTCCGTTGATCTCTCCTCCATCGCCCTCATTGCCGGAAATGGCATCTACCCGGCCACGTTTGTTGCGGCTGCCCGTCGTGCCGGTGTGAAAAGGTTGGTCGCTGCGGCCTTTGAAAACGAGACCAAGCCGGAGCTGGCGTCTCAGGTGGATGCCATCGCCTGGTTCCGGGTCGGACAGCTTGGCAAGATGATCTCCTTTTTGAAGAAGGAAGGCATCACGCAGGCGGTGATGGTCGGGCAGATCGCCCCCAAGAACCTCTTCGACCTCCGGCCTGACCTGCGCACCCTGCTGATGCTGGCGCGCTTGAAGCAGCGGAATGCGGAGACGCTGTTTGGAGCCATCGGCGATGAAATGGCCAAGGATGGCATCAAACTCCTGCCTGCCACCACGTTCCTGGAAGACCTCATGCCTGCTGCTGGCCATGTCTGCGGTCCGCAGATCAAAAAGCGGCGCTGGGAGGATGCAGAATATGGATTCCGCATCGCCAAGGAGACCAGTCGTCTCGACATCGGCCAGACAGTCGTGGTCAAAAACGGCACCGTGCTGGCGGTGGAGGCCTTTGAGGGCACCAATGAAGCTGTAAAGCGTGGCGGTGCCATGGGCCGTGGTGGAGCGACCATGGTGAAGGTCTCCAAGCCAGGGCAGGACATGCGTTTCGATGTGCCAGTCATCGGGCCGGACACTATCCGGAATGCTGCCAGTGCGGGTGTGGATGTGATTGCCATCGAGGCTGGCTGCACCCTCATGCTTGGCGCGGAAGAAGTGCGCCAGGAATGCCAGAACCTGCGCGTGAGCGTGGTGGCGCTCGCATAACAGAGAAAGCAACAGGAAGTTTTTTCCAAAAAAGACGGGTTACGTCTTGATTTGGGGAAACAAATTCAGAAAAAATGAGCGCTTCCCGGCACGGCGGGTCTTACCGTGCTCCTCACCTTCCAACCCCATATGCTACTGACCGCACTCAAAGTAAAACTCGCCGCCCTCGTTGCCGTTGCCGGCATCAATACGGACGAGCTCAAAAATCCGAGCAACGACGTTGTCTCGATTCTCGAGAGCCTTTCCAAAGACCAGACTGCTGCTCAAAAGGCCGTCCAGGACAAGACCACGGGTCCTGACGTCAACAAAGCTTTCAACGACGCCGTTGCCAAGATGAACGAACTGGCGGGCAAGAACGACAAGGATGCCCAGTACATCCTGGCCCACTGGGGGGTTCTGACCAACAGCAACATCAACGGCATCATCGACCTCTACCGCAAGTCGGCAGCCCAGGGCAATGACCTGGCCCAGGTGGAACTGGCCCAGGTGCTTCTGCAGGCCTTCCCGCAGGACATGGAGCGTGCCAAGGAAGCTGTGAAGCTGATCCAGGACAGCGAAGCCAAGGACAACAAGCTGGCCCGCCGCCTCCTTGCCAACCTCTACATCTCCGGTGCTGCCAACGTCGGCATTGAGCAGAGCGTGGACAAGGCCAAGGCGCTCCTCGAGAAGGGCAGCGCTGCTGGTGACGGTGAAGCTACTCTGGGGCTCAGCCAGCTTTATGCCGCCGGCGTTCCCGGATTGGCCAAGGACGACAAGGTCTCCCTCGACTACCTCATCAAGGCTGCCGAACAGAAAAATGCCGTGGCTCTCAGCACCTACGCCGCACGTCTTTTTGACGGCGATCCTACCACCGGAAATGCCAAGCCCCTCGTTGCCAAGGATCCTGCCAAGGCCATGAAGCTCTTTGAAGACGCCGCCAGCAGCGGTTTTGCTGCTGCCAACCGCCTTCTCGGCGCCATTTATGAAAACGGACTCGGCGGCAATGCCCGCGACCTGAAGAAAGCCGTGGAATACTACACCAAGGCCGCCAACGGCAACGATGCCCAGGCCCTCTTCCGCCTTGGCAACTACTTTGAAGCCGGTCTGCGCAACGGCACGGACGACAAGGCTGAGATCCTTCTTCAGCAGAATGCCAAGAGCGCCCTCGACCTCTATCGTCTGGCTGCTCAGAACGGTTCCGCCGAAGCCTTCTACAACGTGGGTGTGTACTATGAAACCGGCACCGTGGTGGACAAAGACCCTGCCAAGGCGTTCGCCTTCCTGCTCAAGGCCGCCACCTCCAACATCCCTCAGGCTCAGTTCCGTCTGGCCAACCTGTATCAGCAGGGTGCCGGCACCACGCAGGACCCTGTGGCAGCCCTGGCTTGGTTCGAGCGCTCCGCCCGCGCCAACTTCGCTCCTGCCCAGATCGCCCTGGGTCAGATCTATGAGTCCAGCGGCAGCTTCGAAGCCGCTGCCATGCAGTATGAAGCCGCCGCCGAGCAGGGCGTGCCTCTTTCCATGCTGCGTCTGGCCAGCCTCAACGAGCGCGGCCTGACCAACATTAAGGATAACAAGGCCAACCCCAACCTTCCCCGCGCGCTCGCTTATGCCATGCTCGCCGTGGACGCCTCCAACAGCAATGAGCTCGCCGTGCAGTATCGCACTGAGCTGGAGAAGAAGATGAAGTCCGACGAAGTGGCCGAGGCCAAGAAGATCTACGACAGCAAGAAAAAGGCCGCGACTCCTGCTCCTGCCGAGGAAGCCTCCAAGGGTTCCAGCAAGGCCAGCAAGAAGGGCGGAAATTAATCGCTGAAATGATGTAAAAACGGCTTGTCAAAACATCAGACGCCGCTAGTCTCCGGCTCCCCAAACCAGGGGAGCCGGTTTTTTATTTTCCGGGGCATTAGCTCAGTTGGTAGAGCGTCTCAATGGCATTGAGAAGGTCAGCGGTTCGAATCCGCTATGCTCCACCAAACCGCGTGTGCACCAAGGGCGGCAAACTGAACTCAGCCGCGGTGACTTACCTGAACATCACTTCCGCGCCGGGTTGACGCTTTTCATCAAACACCACGGGCAGTCGTATGGCGCGATCCAGTAGGTCCAGATACTGGTGGCAGGGAATTTCATGGCCGCCAAACATCGCGAGATGAGGTGTGGTCCACTGGGTGTCATGCAGGATGAAGCCTCGCTCCCGAAGCCGCCATTGCAGATGCGTCAGCGCCACCTTGGAAGCCTGCGTTTCCCGGCTGAACATGCTCTCGCCGAAGAAGGCGCCGCCGATCGCCACGCCATAAACGCCGCCCACGAGCCTGCCTGCGCGCCATACTTCGGCGCTGTGGGCAAAGCCCAGCTCGTGCAGGGCCTGGTAGCTGTCGAGGATCACGTCGT
>CALDGV010000732.1 GCA_937941745.1 uncultured Prosthecobacter sp.
GCTTCACAGAGGCCAGCACTTTCATTGTTAACTCCTGATTCTCCGGCAGCAGGCTTGAGCCATGCCTGAAACCATCACGGAAGCCGCCTCCCGCCTCTGCACGGCCTGCGGCTTGTGCTGCAATGGCACGCTGTTTGAAATCGTCCGGCTTCAACCTCAGGATTCAATCCGGGAGCTGGAGGCATTGGGCATGGCCATCAGCCGCCGAAAAAGCGAACCCTACTTCCGCCAGCCCTGCCGCTTCCTGAACGGCTGCACCTGCACCATTTACTCCCAGCGGCCGGAGCGCTGCCGCGATTTTGAGTGCCGCCAACTGCGCCTGCTGGCATCGGGCGAAATCAGCGAAGCCGAGATTCAGGAAAACATCCAAGCGGCCCAGGACCTCGTCCGCAGGGTTGGGCAGGCGCTGGCACGCCTCGGAGACACTGCAGAACACGAAGCTTTAGGGGAACGCCTGCGTCGCGCCCTGGCCGAGCATGCGGACCATGAACTGCACGAAGCCGCGGGCCTTTTGCGCTCGCGGCTCGACCGGGATTTTCACTCCCGTCATCTCTGACTGTGGCAGGCCTAGCCAAGGCGGAAGACCTTTTGAGAATTCTCCCAGAGGATTTTGCGCTCGACCGCTTTGCTGGGGGAAAGCTTGCGGATGGCGGCGATCGTTTGCGCGCCCTGGCAGCCAGGGCCGCGTCCAAAGTGATCCGCGCAGTCGCTGCCGTACAGGACCTTATCCTGATGGCGATCGAAGAAGCCGGTGGTGTGTTCCTCGTCACGGGTCAGAGCCAGCAGACCTGAGCCAGCAGACATGTCGGCATACATGTTGGGATAGTCTGCCAGATAGCGGTCGGTCAGCCCTCCGGGTGTGATCTTGCCTTTCGGGTAGTTCACCTTCTGATCGTGGTTTTTGTCGATGTTGCCCCAAAAAGCCTGGGCATGGCCGATGAAGGTCGTCTTGGGGAACTTCGCCAGCATGGTGTGAAAGCGGTCATAGCCGCGGTTGTAGGTCTGAAACTGGAAGTGCAGAAGGATGGGCACCCCGTAGGCACCTGCGAGTTCATAGAGCTTCTGACTGGAGGGCGAATCGCACTCCACATCGAACTTCTGCTCGCCAATGATGCAGGCTCCCTGCTTGAGCCATTTTTCGATCTCCGCAGGCGCGGATTCGAGGTCTGTAACCTCATTCGCCCCCCAAAGATAGGCCTGGGGATTGGCATCCGCCACCCGCTTGCACCAGGCGGTGTCACCACAGCGGGCTGCAAGGCCATTGGAGCGGCCTTTGTGGGTCGAAGGGCGGTCCATCGGCGTGCCGGAAGGCAGTAGAATGCTTTTCGTGACCCCCATGACCTTCTGATGCAGGATCAGATGCTCGTCTGAACGATCATGGTAGTGGGTATGCTGGTGGATGTCGAAAACCGGCTCCACCTCCGGCTGCTGGCCCCAGGAAGCAGCGGCGGCGCTGGAAAGGATCGTGGACAGGAACGAGCGGCGGGAAGGATGGCGCATCAGGCCAAAACGACCCTAAAGAACCCCTGAACCGGGCCTGGAATGACGAAATCCGAAATCAGAATGACGTTCCTGCAGCGGCCATGCCTAGCGCAGCAGACCGAGAAGCTCGCGCATCCGCAGCTCAATGTTGAGCAGACAGGCCTGCACATGACCAAGCCAGGTCTTGTCCGTGCCAGGAGTGGATTGCAGCACCAGTCGGTCCGTGGCGTTCAAGGCCGCACTGAAGAGCGGCAGAGACTGCTCCAAGTCCACCACCAGGAAATTCCAGCCGGATTTGTTCTCCGAAGAAAACTGCCGAAGCACATGGATCAGGTGCGCGGCGAGGTCCGCCACCGTGGAGAGAAGCTGAACCACTGCCGGGCGATTTCTGACTTCATGCGACTGGTTGAGCAGGTTCTCAAAACGGCGCAGTTCCTGAGCCAGCGCCACCGCCCGGCGAGCAGGGTCAGCCGGCGCCTTTTCTTCTGGATTGGCCACCGTGGGCCGGGGCTCTGGATCGCTTAGGTCGGCAAAAGGGTCGGCACCCGGTGCCTTGGGCTCGAAAGGATCGGCCATGCCTGGCGCATGCAGGGCGGACGGGCCGGATTGGTCAGGATCACGACTGGAAAGCAGGAAGTGCTTCCGGCGTGCGCGGGCTTGGCGAAATTGCTGGGCATCCTCCTCAGCACTGAGCTGCCAGGCCGGAGCGCTGACGCGAAGCTGAAGGTGCCAAGACTGAATCAGGATGCGCTGCGCCTGCTCATTGAACCATTCAAAGAAGAGCAGATTTTTGAGCCCAGAAGGATCGGGAAGCACATTTTCCCCAGAACGACGACGTGGCAGCTTGGAAACCCGGTTCGAGGCCGTCATCACCCCAGTGAAACCCACCTGGGTCGGAGCCATCCAAGCCACATCATCCAAGTCGGCATTGGGCAGTGGATTATGAAAATCCACCCGGCAGCCCGCAATGTCTCTCATGAAGTTCCCGACCAGCTCCACGCGAACCGGCTGGCCCATGCCAGCCAGATGAAGCAGACCCGTGACCAAGCCGGGCACTTCGTTGGACAAATAACCGCCGAGGAGGGAGGATTCGAGGCACAAGATCATTAGTGATTGTAAAATCTATAATGAGATGAAACTAACAGCAAGGGCGCAACGCACCAAACTCCAGCCCTAGCGACCTTACTCCCAATTCGGGCAGTTATTGACACTCCACTCCGATCATGTCAGAGACCCGCCACCTGCCTCAGGAATGAAATACCTCACCGTCATCCGCCACGCCAAATCCAGCTGGGATCAGCCTGGTCTGGCGGATCACGACCGGGCTCTGAACGAACGCGGACGCAAGGCAGCTCCCGCGGTGGCGGCCTTCCTGCATCGCACCTATTTTGGCGGGGCAGAAAGCCCGCCTCTGCTGCCGAGGCCGGACCGACTGGTTGCGAGCACTGCCCTGAGGGCTCTGACGACAGCGCAAATCATGCGTGAAAGCCTGCAAATGCCGATCGAGCACCTCCTGCTCGACTCGCGGCTTTACCTGGCAGAGGCCAACAAGATCCTCGAGGTAGTTCGTGACCTCGATGAGAGCTGGCAGCACGTGATGATTTTCGGCCACAACCCCGGGCTTCACGATTTTGCCGATCACCTGCTGGCACGTGCGCATGTGGCCAAGATGCCGACCTGCAGCACCGTGATCATGGCACTGCCCACCGAATTCTGGGGGTTGGCCGAATGGAGCACCGCCCAGTTGATCGGTCATATCACCCCCAAATCCCTGGAGCGCCGATTCCCCGAGCTCTGTGCGGGCATTTCCCGGGCAGATGGCGATGATTGAACTGCCTCTCTTTGAAGGAAAGCTGTGAGGCTGGGTCGCAAGGCGGCGTTAGGAAGTTCACGCTTTTGCTCCATGAATGCCTCCCTCTTCCCTGCCCTCCTCCGTGGAGCCCTTGGCTTTGCATTTGTCAGTGTGGCAGCTTTTTCCGTGTGGGCATTTGCAGCCCCCTGGTTCCGTAATTTCGGGGGTGAACTGGGCATGTATGCAGCGATTGCCGCAGTGTTTCTCGCCGGCAGCGGGATGGTGCTTGGATCACTCGCAGGGGGAGCCGGCCGATTTTACAAAGCCTTTCTGCCCGCCTTTCTGGCCTATGCCGTGGTCTGGTGCGTAGCTTGGTTCGGACTCAAAGGCCGACTGGGTGAATGGGTCGGCGCTGGCGCAGGCTGTCTGGTCTTTGCCTGGATCGCCATGAAGATGCTGGGCAGCACGCGGGGATGGATGGCGGCTTTCCTAGCACTCTTTGTCCTGCACACGGCGGGCTATTTTGCAGGCGACTGGTCGATGTACGACGTCTTCATTCCCAAGGCCAAGGCAGTGGGCAAAGACACGCCCGAATTTCAGCATTACCTGACGCTCGCCAAGCTCTCCTGGGGGGTGTTTTATGGCTTCGGCTTCGGGGCGGGCATCGGCTGGGTGTTTCATCGGGCAAGGATTGCGGCTTGAGCCTGCGCTCGTCCTGCTTATGGACTGGGCTCACCTCATCATGGCCCTCGCAAAGATCACCCAAGTTTCCGGCACTGCCGTTCACGTTCCAGGTTCTGACATCGACACCGACCGCATCATCCCCGCACGCTTCATGAAATGCGTGACCTTTGATGGCCTGGGTGAATACGCCTTCTATGACGTGCGCTTCGACAAGGACGGCAAGCCCACCGGCCACCCGCTGGATGATCCCCGCTTCAAAGGCGCCTCCATCCTGCTCAGCGGCTCCAATTTCGGCTGTGGAAGCTCCCGTGAGCACGCACCGCAGGCCCTCTACCGCTTTGGCTTCCGCGCCGTGATCGCCGAAAGCTTTGCCGAGATCTTCTTCGGCAACTGCACCACGCTCGGCATTCCCTGCGTCTGCGCCAAGAGCGAGGACATCACCAAGCTGGCCGCTGCGGTCGAAGCCAATCCAAAGCTCGACGTCACCGTGGATGTGGCGAACAGCAAGGTCACCTACGGCAGCGAAAGCTTCACAGTCACCATTCCCTCCACGGCCCACGACGCGCTTGTCAGCGGACGCTGGGACCCGATCGGCGAGCTTCTGGAGGCCAAAAATGCCATTCATGAGCGCATGACCGCCCTCGGTTTCGCGAATCCTTGAACCCTCCCAAACTCAGCACTACCCGCCATGAGCCTTGTTCCCGATCATCTTCGTTATCGCGACAGTCACGAGTGGGTGGATGCCGCTCAGGCCATCTCCCCAGTTGGCATCACTGACCACGCCCAGGCAGAGCTGACCGACGTGGTGTTTGTTGAACTGCCCAAGCTGGGTGCTGTCAAGGCAGGCCAGCAGGTCTGCGTGGTGGAGTCCGTCAAGGCAGCCAGTGACATCTACAGTCCGGTCAGTGGAGAGATCACCGAGGTGAATGAGGCCCTGTCTGCCAATCCGGGCCTCATCAACACCGATCCCTATGGTGAAGGCTGGATCTTCAAGATCCAGTTGAGCGACCCAGCCGAGGCCACATCCCTGAAGGATGCCGTTGCCTACAAGGCGATGATTGGCTGATCTCCGGGTTTCCTGTCGGAAGCCGGACGGACGGCTCACCAAATCACGTCCAGCAGCACGGTCGCCGTCATGGCGCCTGACAACACCAGGCGGACCGCCAGTCCCACGCCTGTTCCAAGCAATGTTCCCCAGGTGCTCTTCACCGCTGGAGCCATTCGTTTCTTGGCGAAGATCAGCTCAAATACCAGACCACCGGCCAGAGGCCCCAGAAGGAAGCCAAGAGGCGCGAAAAAGAGCCCCACGACACCTCCGACAAAGACGCCCAAGATGCCCCAGCGGCTGGCACCAAACCAACGTGCGCCCATCGCCCCTGCTGCCATGTCCACGAAGTAGGAGACGACGAGCAGCAGCGCGAGGATCACCAGCCCCACCCAGCTCATGCCCTGCTCTGGCAGCAGCACCGTGTGCAGCACGCCGGCGATGAAAATCAGAAAAGGCCCGGGCAGCAGGGGCAGCACGGAACCGATCAGGCCGACACCCAGCAGGCAGATGGTCAGCGACCAGACCCCCAGCACCTGCCAAGGAAGCGAAGTGACGAGCGTGGTGAGCCATTCCCAGGAGTCTTGCAGCCATTCCATCATGCGTGTGTGTAGCCCTGATACGCACCGTGCGCACCACATTCCAGCTAAAGAGGTTTCGGCTTGGCTCCGGTGGCACTGAAAAACAGCACGCGATGCTCATCACAGATCTCGACGCCGTAGTCGAGCCCCAGCTCAAAGATGAGCTTTTTGAGTTCACGCATGGTGCTGAAGGAGTCCGGATAGACGTAAAGTGTGAGATAGCGCTTCGTGCCTACGAGCTGGGGAAGAAATTCACGCAGGCGCTTGGCATCGCGCACCGGCAGCAGGCCCTGCCCTGGCTGCGGCACCGCCGTAAAATGACCATCGGCAGCCGTGGCGCGCACAATGCCAGGAACCGGCTGGCCATTGGCATCAAAGAGAGGAAAAACCTGCCCGTGTCGAAGAATGATTGGGGCTGGAGGCCGGTCAATCTGGCGTTCACGAGGAAAACGCACCGTCTCGACCTTGAGACGGCTCACGGTCTCCAGCTCCAGTTGAAGGTCGGCGAGCTGCTTCTTCACTGCAGCGTGCCGTTGTCGCGCGGCCTCGGTCGCCTTGTTGGCCACACCCAGCTTCTTTTCAGCTTCCTGAACCTGCTCACGCAGCCGCGCTATCTCCGTGCTCGCATCACGCATCAGCTGTTCCGCCTTTGTCGCAGCCAGCTCATCCTGCTCCGCACGCTGCTGTCGCCGCTCTTCGGCAGTCTTTTTCAAAGCCTCGAGCTCCTGGACAAGCGGCTTCATGGACGGGTCATCTTCACGCTGAAGCTGCGCACGTCGTTTTTGCAGGCCGTCCAGCTCGGCACGCGCCTGCTCCATCTGCTTTTCCAGAAGGATGCCTGCCTCGTGATCCACCACCTCGTTCGCCGGCGTGACCTCAGGCTTGGGTCGGCTGAGCATGGCCAGCAGGCAGGCAATCAGGATGATGCCGCCAAACACATTGCACAAGGTGTCGAGCAGCAGTTCCAGGCTGTCCTGATTTCCGGAGTGAAGACGTCGCTTCATGGCCGCCCTCCTTTCAGCGAGGCCTCGTTGCCAAATTCGATGTCGGCCTCTTCAGGAATGACGTCGTAGCCAATCTCATAACCCTCCGCGCGTGCGCGCTTGGTCAGCATTTCAAAGTGCTGGGCTCCTGAGGGCTTGAAGTAAAAGACAACGTAGTGGCTGTCCGGCGAAGCCTGGCGCAGGTAGCTGGCAAAATCGGCCACTGAACCTGCCCCCGACGGGGTGCCATCCGGACGCTGAAAACGGATCAACGAGCTTTGCACCAGGACCAGGATCGGCAGCTTTTTCGAGCCATCACGCTCAGGAATGAGGGTGATCACGTTTTGACGCTCACGAGCACGTTTCAGCGAGCTCTGGGCATCAATGACCTTCTTTTCGAGGTCGGGAATGTCCTTGACCCATCCCGATGAAAGCAGCTCCCCCTCATGAAGCGAAGCATTCAATTGCTCCAGGCGGCTCAGCAGCTTCTTTTTCTCATCTCGCAGCAATGAATCCCTGCCCGTGGCATCCGCATCCCGGTTCAAACCTGGAATGGGTCGGCCATCCATTTCGGCGATGCTGGTTTTAAGCTGCCCAATGAGCCGGCGCACAGTCGTTTCATCCAGGTCCGGCTGCCGCTCCCAGTCAGCCACCTGATGCTGAAGGGTGATGATCTGAGCTTTCATGGATTTCAGCTCCTCCTGCCTCTTGGCATAAGGCACCGCACCGCTTCCTTCCGCCAGCTTTTCATCCAGGTTCAAGGCCAGGAACAGCGCCAGGGCGATCAGGAACCCGGACGTGCCGGTGATGATGTCCTGAAAGGCAAAGAAGCTGATCCCGCCGGTCTGTCTGCCAAAGCGTGAGCGCATGAGATTAGCGGCCGTTGAGCCGGAGTTTGCCTGCCACATTCTTGTGGCAGATGTCGTTGCAGGTGTCGAGGAACTCAGACTCGCGGCTCTGCAGCCAGCTTACCAGCAATTGCAGGATCAAGGCGCAGACGAGCGCCACGAGGGTGGTTTCAAAGGCTGTGGCCAGGCCGCCCGTGACATTTTGCAGCGAGCTGCGCAGGGCCACCATGTCCGCCCCAGCCGCCAGGGTGGTGGCAAAGGCACCGATGGCCTGGCTGAGCCCCTGCACCGTGCCAATGAAGCCAAGCACGGGAATCGCCCAGAGGAAGCCCTGCGTCATCGCATAGCTGGAGGCGATCTGTGCCTCATCATTCTCCGCCTGGATCTTGAGAATCGCAGCCACATCGGCGGTGTGTCCGATGTTGTGAAGATTGGCCAGCGCCAGATCAATGCGGTTGAGCAGGATGAAGTGGCTCGGATCGTCCACAATCGCCCCCATGCGCTCCCGCACGGCCCTCGCCGTGGCCGGCGTGAGCTCAAAGTCGGGCTGCTGAGGCATGACCGGCAGCTTTTCCGCCTTCACCTGGAGTTGAAACTTCCGCCATTTCAGAAACAGCATGGCCAGCGCCCAGAAGAAAAGCAGCATCGTCGGATAAGGGCATGGGCCGCGCTGGGTGAACATGTCGCGAAACCACGGCGGCACAGGACCGGCCACAACAACCGCATAAAAGAGGAGCGTCATCGCCAGTCCGAGCCAGAAGGCCAGCCACTTGTTCGGCGAGGTGAACCGGCCGCCCGAAAAGCCAATGCGGCGCTCAGGATCCATGCGCGACCAGCTGAGCATGAGCAGCGGAGAGGAAGAAAAGGGATTGGGGTCCATGAGTGTTTGAAAAGACAGAGGCAGCAGGTTTTCAGGCGTCCCCGATGGGGAAGATGCGGCGGAAAAGATCCGGAGCCAAAAGAGCGGTCAAAACGGCCAGCGCGAGCGTGCTGTAGCCGATGATCACAGCCCCGAGCGCCAGTCCGCGTCCCTCCAGAAGCGGCTGCCTCTCCATCTGACGCAGTGCCAGGTGTCCAAGCACCAGGCTCGGCAGCCAGCTCACCAGGTTCAAGTAGGGCACGAAGCTGGCACAGCTCACCACAAAGGCGGCGACGGCCAGCCAGCATGTAGGAGCGACATCGGCAGCCCCCACCGCTTCGGAGTCTTCTGCCGATCTTGCGGCGGCCATGCTCGCTTTGATGAAAACCGGAGGCGCTTTGCCAAAGGGATCGGGCTTGGAAACCTGACCCTCGAAGCCCATTCTGCGCCGGCCAGACAGCCTCATCGGCTCTGCCGGCTCCATCTCCTTTTGCCGCAAAGCCGATCCCAGCAGGGCAGCTCGGCTTTCCAGTTCAGCCGCATCCAGGGACTCCAGATGATCACGCAAAGGCAGCCAGCCTGCATCGACGCGGATCTGATACAGAGAATGAATCTCCCCGGCCTGCAAAGCCTCCCGAATGCGTGTGATGGACCAGGGACCGATAGCCTGGCCTCGCCATTGGAGCTGATGCAGAGATTCGCTCATCACTTCAGGAAAGGAGTTTCTGACGGTGCTGAACCCGCGGATGCCGAAGCTTTCCCGGCCAAGCTGCCATGATAGTCCCGCAGCAGTTCCTGGCGGTCGAGAGGCAGAAAAAGCACTGGAGTGAAGGGGGGCACCTCAGCAGAAACGGAGGCCGTGCCTGCGGCTACTGGCTTAGGAGAGCTCTTGGTGGCCAGCCAGACTTCCTGGGCTGCACGTGCGGCATTGTTGAGCTTCACACGACGGTCGGTGTCCACAAAGCCACCAAACCTCACGCCTGCAGCCACCACCCGCATGATCAGCACCCGGCGCGCCTGGGCCTCCTTTTCATACTGCGGAGCTTGTCGGCTGGAGAAAAAACCTTCCAGCGCACCGTCGAACTGGGCACGCACCTTGGGGATCATCCAGTCTTCACTGCGCAGCGGATAGCTGCCGATCAAACGATGCAACTCAGCCAGGTCAGCCCGCAACGAAGCGCACAGGTGCCATCCCCAGGCAAAAGGCCGGTCACGTGTCAGGCGTTCCAGCTCAAGCATGATGTAGGCCTTGGCGAGCGGGGGGGCGGTGGCATCTCCCATCAGACGATCCAGGGTGTCGAGAAGGCTTCGTTCAAACTTCTCACCGTTCGCATCCGTCATCCGGTCAAGCTGAAGGCTTTTCACCAGCGTGCCTGTCGTGCTGGGCCGGGAACTGAGCACGCTCTGCCCCTGCTCGCTGCCGCCGCCGATGGCGAGGCGCTTGAAGTCCTGCTGAATGAATGCTGCCCCTGTATCTTCAGGATGAGGATCGAAGGCCTTGCCGCTCCAGCGCCTCTGGCTGTCGCCAATGCGGCCTTCACTCAAAGGCCCCAGACTCCAGACGCTGCGCTTTCCACGGCCGCTGGAATGATCCATAATCACATTCTCCCAGATGCCGTTGAGGTTCGGATCATCCCGAAGTGCGAGCAGCACCTTCAGATCATGCTCCTGGGGTGTTTCGGGATGCATGGCAGCACCACTCACATCCTCCACCGCAGCTTTCCACATGGCCAGGTCGCCATTCATGAGCAGGCTGGCCAGAAACTGCTCCTCCGTGGGCAGGGCATTGAGTGCGCTGGCTGCAGGTGCGGCTTCGATGAAGGCGATCTCCTGCCAGAGCGAGAGTACGTTGCGGTATTCAGCGAGGCTGGTGGCCGCAGCGGTCTTTTCACGAACTTCGCCCAGCCGGTGCAGGGCCTCACGAAAGGTCTGCAGGCGCTGGCGGGCATTCCTGATCTGCGCCTCCAGGTCTGCTGGCAGTTGCAGCGAAGCTGCTTCTGGACGGGTGTAGGCTTCCAACCCTGCGACCTGGCTTTCAAGCCTTGCCACAGTCGCCTCCACCTCAACAGCCGGCTTTTCAAAGCTCAAGCCGGACTTCAGTTCGCCAGCCATGCCCTCCAACTGCCTGCGCACTTCCTGGCTGCGGTTGGCGCCGAGATCTGCCAGCATGAGTTCGGACTTGGTCTTCAGGGCACTGATGCGCTGATTCACACCAGCCGCCACATCCCCAGGAAGCTGCGCTGCCAGCGCCCTGGCATCTTCCAGACGTTTCAGCACTTCGGCAGGCTTCAACGAGCCAAATTCGGCCTCCAGCGACTTCAACGCCACCTCAGCCTGCCCGAGCAAACCCTGGCTTTGGCCGGTCCACGCTTCGGTTTCCTCGATTCTTGTGCGCAGGTAGGGCCAGCGAAGCAGAAGCGGATGCTCGCTTCTGAGCACGGCCACCAGCTTGGCTGCCGGCTCCGCAAGCTGGCGGGCCTTGTAGCTGGCAAGGTCAAGGGCGTAGGCTCGCGCCTGCCAGCCATGCCAGGCAACCCCAGCCACCGCGAGCAGAAAGGCGATCAAAGCCGCCGCAGAAAGGAAGGCACGGGCACGCACCCTGTTGCGGGCATGCTCAAGCGCAGAACGAATTTTCTGCCCAACCTGCCTCAGACGGGTGAGAACATCTTCTGCCACAGGCAGGCCATGGCTTTCCAGTTCTCGCCACCGACGGATGAACTGCTCATCCAACGAGGCAGCTTCCGAAAGCCGGGGCGGCGTGCCTGTCAGGAGCCGAGTCTCGGCTTCTTGGACAAAGGCCTGAAAGCCGCTCAAAGAGCGCTCAAAGGCACGCTGACGTTCAATCGCGTTGCGCCGCTGGCTGCAGGCGGCTGTGAGCACCTCGAAGGCGCTCCTCAAGCTTCCATCAAGGCGGAGATCGTGCTTGAAAACCAGGTCGCCCACCATCTCGCAGGCCAGCAAAACCGCCTCCCATTCGCCAGCGGTATGATGCTTCTCAGCCTCGGCAATCAGACTGGGAATCTTCTCCTCAGCCTGACGACGACGCAGCGCCTGGCGGATCCCTTCGGCCTGGATGAACTCGGCAGCATCTGCGCGCTTGTCTTCCGGCACGGTCATCGCGACCTTTTCCGCCAGGACGGCAATACGTTCCTCATCATCCGTCTTCAGTGCCGCACGGAGTTCCTCCATGGATTCCTGCCACTGCTTGTTTTCCAGGCGCTGCAGTTCGGCGCGGGCGTTGTCATCACCAGGATTCAGCTTCAGAATCGTGCGAACGATGCGCAGGGCCTTCTCGTTCTCCCGGGAAAGCACCGCTGCACGGAAGTCTTTGTAAAGCGGGTGATTCGCCGTGACCCCTTGGGCATAAAGCCGGTCCAGCGCCTGCACGGTCCTGGCATCAAGCCTTGGCGCGACCGGCAGCCGGTGAGCCTGACAGAAATCCAGCCAGGCTTTCTCACCGCCGAAGCTGAGCGCAGCCGCCAGATCCAGCAGCGGAGGCTCTTCTTCGGCGGCCTGCAGCGCCTGATAGTCACTGCCTTTCGCCAGCATGGCAGCGATGCGTTCGAGCCGTGCAGAGCACTCTTGTGAGAGCCGTGCATAGGTGACTGCCGCCTGCTCCACGGCACTGGAGACGATGCCCGTCTGCAAAGTGGAGCGGATGAGTTCGATGGTGTCTGTGGGGGGCTTCATGGGGCGGACTCGATCTTGATCTCACACAGTCTTCTGAGACCGGCAAACAGGCTGTAAAACCCCTTCGGAAGACCAAGGGAGGCCGGAGTCATGGGGACGAGGGCTTTACGATCCCCTTCGAGCTGAAGAAGGCGCTGCTGACGAACGGCCAGCGAATCATCCAAACGCCGAGCCTGCTCTTCCTTTTGAGCCTTGGCGAGCTTGCTGGCGGCCAGTTCGGACCGGCGCTGCTCATCAATCCGGATTCCCTGGCGAAGGGTTTCCAGCTCTTGATCCAGGCTGACGAGCCTGAATTTCGCCGCACTGTCGCTGACAGGCGAAAGATCAGCCTCAACCAGCATCCGCCTGCCTTCGGCACGCAGCCGGAAACGGCGTGATGGATCATCGACATTTTGCAGCCTGAGCGGCGGATTGCCGACGATGCTCAGGGTTTGCAGCCAGCGTGAAGCCTGAGCATCGAGATACGTGGCCGTTCCTGCAATTTCAGCCTTGAATGAAAACCCCTCCGAAGCAGGCCAGGCATCCACCAGTTCCGCCGCCTTGGGCAGAACAATGACCTCAAACAGCACTTGGGCACCGCTGGCATTTCGGCTGATCAGGCGTGTGGCGACCGTTGGATCCGGCAGCCTGACCAGACGGCGCTGACTGAACTCCAAAGGCAGAGGATCGTTGAAGCTCTTGCGATAGACACCGGCTGCACCCAGGGGCCTGAGACGAGCAAGCCTGGATTCAGGATCGCCCACGGATCCGATGAAGACCTGCATTTCAGGTTCCGTGGGCAGGGACGGCAGTTGCTCCAAAGCCTGGACCAGTGACATCAGCGCTGTCTCCATGACGATGTAGCGAGGATGAGCTGAGGCCGGTCCATCGGCAGGAATCACCGGCTCTCGCGTGGTCTCGGCGGGCGGCATGATCACGGGTGGTGGAGTCACTGCGACGGGTGCCTGAGCGCTGGGGGCCTGGAGTTGCTGGCGAATCTGATCACGCAGCCAGACAGGGGCTTCAGGCAGGTTCTGCGCCTTCTTCAGCGTTTCGCGATCGGCTTCCGTGAGCTGCGCGGGAGCCTTGGAGGCCAGTTCCCAGGCCTGAATCCAGCCAGGCTCCTCCGAGGCAGTGAGTTGCATGCTGCTGAGAAGGTCCCGCCATTGACGCGGCGTGCCCTGGCTCGGTGGGCGGGCAACAAGATGCTTGAGCACCTGCTGATGAATCTCCTCTGGCAGCACCTCCGGCATCTCTGGCACACCCCCAAAAACGAGCGCCACCTCGCTCCACTGCTCCTTCATACGGCTTACGGTCACGAGCACCTTGGAATGCACCTCTTGAGGATCATCGCCAGACCAGGCGGGATCACGAACCCCCTCCTGAACCCAGCGCAGCCAGGAACGGAAACCCAGGACGAGGTCCGTGAACTCGTCCTGCGTGCTGGGCGGCATGGAAATCTCCGCTGGCCGAAGTGGTTCACGGATGGCCGCCAGAATCTGCTGGAGCGTTTCGCGATGGGCCTCCACCAAAGCCTTGTCACCCTGTGCCTTGAGCCAGTTTTGCGTCGCAGGCAGCTGCAGGCGGTGCCTTTGCCAAAGCTCATCCACGTCCCGCGCCAGGCTGATGGCATCCTGCGGATGGTTCTTTTGGAAAGAACCCAGGCGAGGAAGCTGGGGCAGCAGCAGCCATGAAAGCATGCCCAGCAGCGCCATGCCGGCTGCAACCGCCACCAGCGGCCAGGGCGAACGAGCTCCGCGTGGATGATTCTCTGGAAACAAGGGCGGCAAAGGTGTCGCCACCTGAACCGGCGCATTCACAGGAGAAGCCGGAGGCTGAAACTGAGGAATCGCAGCGCTGACTGGAATTGTTTTGCTTTCGTGAAGCCTGGGCGCAGGCAGTGTCTGTGGCTGGGTGAGGTCAAAAACGGTTCGGGAAGCCGACTCCACCTGGGAACGCAGCGGCGAATCATGGGCCAGGGCCAGCCAGCGTAAATCCGCAAGGTCATCAGTCGGCTCGACATGGGTAGTGAAGGTGACCAGCCAGGCCGAAGTGCCGCCCACCTTGGCCAACGATTCATGGAAAAGCTCCAAGGCACCCTCCTCGCTAGGCAGGAGAAGCAGGCAGCGCTGAGCCTGGGCAGGCAGGGCTGCGTTTGCAGCGTCATGCGTCAGCTTCTGCCAGGCTCCAGACTCTTGGCTGGGACGGAAGCTGGCCAAGGAGACTTCCTCATCGGGTCCGAAAAAACGAGGAGACTCGTTCCAGCCTCCCAGCCAGCGCATCTGCCGGAGAACATCCGCCGGGGTCAGGCCTGCTTCAGCTGCACCCCGGGCCTCCCGAGCCTCCAAGATCAAGTGATGAGCGATGTGGTTGGTGCGCCCGGTATAATCCGAACCCGCATCACGGATGCAGCTCAGCACATGATGGCTGCCGGCACCCACATGCAGGATGCGATGACTGAAGACCACACGACGCGGGTTCAACCCGGGAGTGTGGGCGAACTGCGACACACGCTCCACCGCTGCCGCCAGCAGCGCCCCCACCGACCGATGCCTCGCCACCGTGCCAAAGCCCGTCCGGCCCGCTTCGAGCAGGCGGGGGGCTGAGGTATAAATGAGCTGGTGGGCCATGGAACAGACAGGACATTCACTTCACGGTGACCACCTCAGGCGCGAGCTGCGACAGCACCCAGAGCGTCGGAACCTCCACCTGCCGAGGTTGGATGCTCTGTGGGTCAGGACCGATGCGTACGTGGCCTTCACGATCAGTGAACTGCACCGGGGAGCAGCCAAGCGGACTGATGGCAAAATAGGCGACGTTGGAAGAAATAGCCTCGGCATTCGCCACGATGGCCGGGCAGAGTTCGAGCAGCATTTCGCGAATGCGCGCCGAGTTCTGCCGAATGTTGTCCTGAACGAGAGCTCCCTTTTCCACACAAGGCAGCAACGGACCACCGGGCAGCAGATGCTCCCAGGTGTCGCTTTTGCCCACCATGACGGCAAAAGGCGTGTCGATGGTCTGACGTGAGTCGAGACCGAGGACGTTTTTGATGCGCACCTCGGTCTCGGCGAGAATCACATCCTGCTGGTCGAGCCGACGACTTTGAATCTGCGGATCACGAATGCCACGCAGGCGTGCACGGAACTCCGTGTTGTGCAGCGGATCGAACAGGAAAAAGATGCCCGAAGCCACGGCGATGTGCTGGGCTCCCGGGGAATCGGCACTGTTCCGAGTAGGTTCAAAGTGCTCGCCCGCATTGTCGTAAAACACGAGAGCAAAATCGGTGTCATGCGCCCTGCTGCGGGTGACACGGAAGACAAAGGGTTTCGGCAGCCGCACCTTGCGCCCCTGGCGTGGCAGGGTCTCGTAGAGCATGCCCTCCAGTTCCGTCTTTGCCAGAAAGGCATCCTCCGGTGTGGAGGCGGAAAAGAGCTGCGTGCGCATCTGCGTGAGAATCACGTTCTCCGAAGGGTCGGCATCACGGAAGGTGACACCGAAGTTTTGATACAGGCTCGTCTGGAGGGTGCGTGTGAGCACGCTAAGGTAGTAGCTCTTGCCGGACGAGGGCGCGCCCACG
>CALDGV010000733.1 GCA_937941745.1 uncultured Prosthecobacter sp.
CAAGACGGGAGACATCTTGATCGTCACTGGCACCCTCGGAGGCTCCATCCATGGCAAGCATCTCAAGTTCACCCCACGCCTGCGCGAAGCTGGATCCATTATGGCATGGCTGCACCCGACGGCGATGATGGACATCAGCGACGGCCTAGCCAAGGATCTGCCACGACTGGCGGCCAGCTGCGGACTCGGCTTCGAACTGGATCCTGACCAAGTGCCTGTGACGCCTGGATGCACCCTCGAGCAGGCCCTGAATGATGGTGAGGATTATGAGCTGTTGATCGCAGCCCACCCAGATCGAGCTCAGACAGCTCTGGAAAAGCTGCGACGCAGCTTCCCCAGAACCGGATTTCACATCATTGGTAGGCTCGTGCCTGCACGACACAGACGGCAGCTCCTTTCCGGAGGCTGGGATCACTTCCAAAAATGAGCATCACCCTCACCACACCCGATGACACCCTGGACTGGGGCCGCAGACTGGCCGGTGAACTTCGTGCAGGAGACGTCGTCGCCCTATGTGGTCAGCTGGGCGCAGGCAAGACACAGGCCACCAAGGGTCTCGTTTTGGGATTGGGCTCGGAGGCTCCGGTGACAAGCCCTACTTTCACCCTCCTTCATGAGTACAGCCAGGGCCGGCTGCCGGTCTTCCACTTTGATTTTTACCGTATGGAGGCCGCAGAGGAGGTGCTCACAGTGGGCTGGGATGACATTTTGGATGAGCCCGGCGTTGTCATCGTGGAATGGGCAGACCTGTTTCCAGAACTCCTGCCAGCACACACCCGCTGGTTTCAATTCACTACGCAGCCGGATGGCTCACGCCTCGTTCAGGCGCTGAATGGCCCGCCCCCGGCAGCTCAGCGGGATTGAGAGAGCTTCAGGTGCAGCTCATGCACCTTCTTTGCGATGCGGTCTTCGACATCCTCCGCCCATCCCGCCGCAGCCTCATAGCCGCCTTCACGGAGCACGCGGAGGCTCGGCACATAGCCGGTGTAGTCATTGGAATAGCCAGCCACCCAAACACCGGCGGCTCCGGCCAGTTCGCGTTTGAATCGCAGGGAGTAGTCCACCACGACTTCGCTGCCCAGAGTGACGAAGGTGAGGTCGTTGCCCAGCCGGATGACCTGCACTGGATAGTCATGATCCGGACGGCCAGCCTTGGCATAGCTCAGCTTGATCTCCTCATAGGCAGCACGAATGGGACCTCCGACTGGACGCGGATTCACCACGAGCGCCATCTCCACCGCATTAGCCAGGGACCGCCCGTGCTGCATCGAAAGCTCCAGGTCCGTGATGCCGGGCACCACATCGCTACGACGAGGGTAGGGGTTCTGGTCGCCTCCGCATCCCATCAGGAAGAGTGCAGAAAAGCCTGGGCGATGCTGTTCCAGATACTCCTGCGCAAACCCGGCATAGTCTCCGCACCAGTTGTAGAAGCCGAGGCTGGTGTTGTGGCAGGCGTAGCCAAAAAGCGTCGCCTTGAGGGTGCCATCCGGAGCTTCAATCCTCAGCGCGGGCACCTCATGATCCACCGGCCCATCAGGGTTGGGCGCCTTGTTCGCGTTCGGATGCCCTGCGGGCAGGGTGTAATCGCGGCGCCGGTTCATGGCAAAGCCGCAGCGGGCCTTGTTCCAGGTCAACCTGGCAGGCTGAAGCCCGGCGAGAGCCTTGCCGATGATGCCGACGATGTCGTTTTGCAGCTTCTGTGTGTATTCCCAGGCATCGCGAGCCCGGGGATTCTCCTTCTCAGCTTCCGTCAAAGGTTGCGTGCGCAACGAAGGGCCGCTGTGGGTATGGGATGCATTCATCACCAGGTTTGCCGCCGGGAGCTGGAACTCCTTCCAGGCTTTCTCTGCCACTGCATGGCGCAATGCCTGCGGTACACCAATCAAGTCCAGGGTCACAAACACGAGCTTGTTCTGCTGCTCGTCCTGCAGGGCCAGCGCCTTGGCAAACAAGTCCTGCACCCGCCCCTCGGCGGGCTTTTTCCGTGCGGCATAGCCAGCCATCCAGAGAAGCTTTTGCGGCGTGACCTTGACGGTGGCGACGCCCGCCTTCCAGGAGGCTGGAACATGAGGTGCGATGGACTTCGGCGGGCCCGGCTGTGGAGTCGGCGTGGCTCCAGGAGGCGCTGCCAGGGTCAGTGAAGCAACGGCGAGAATAGGCAGCAGGATTCGGCAGGGCATGCGCAAACTACGGTCTTCGTCGCGTTGTTTGCGCATGTCCCGAATCACCGCGATCGAAACCGCCATTCCCTCCGGCATCATGCCGAATC
>CALDGV010000734.1 GCA_937941745.1 uncultured Prosthecobacter sp.
CACGTCCAACAAGTCTTGGATGCGGTGGCCGGTGTGCCACCCAAGCGACACCAGGGTAAGCCAGTCGCGGCGCTTCGATCTGCGCAGCGTGCGCAGGATAGCGACATGCTGGGCGCGAGTGATGGGCACCTTTTCCACGGCATCAGGGACAGCCCGCACGACGGCGGCGCACGGATTCCCGGCCCGGTGTCCGAGATCCACAGCACGCCCAAAGACCATACTGGCAAAATTCAGGTGATCGGCGGCGGTGGTCACGCTGTAACGGGCTCGAACCTGGGCGTAATAGGCTTGCATGTCGTCGGTTGTGATGGCGCTCACGGGCGCATCCGCTCGCTTGCCCAGCCACGTTTTCAGCCCCTCCCATTGGCCGGAGTATTTCCGCAGCGTCCCCGCCGACACGTCAGCGTCTCTCAGAAACCTCTCGGCGCACTCTGCCAAGCTGGGCACCGGCACCAATTCCGCAAGGCCAGCCAGCCGAAGGATGTCGTTCACCGCCTGCATGGCCTTCTCCCTTGTCATGGTTCCAGCGGCAGCGGCTCCGCTCGCAGCCTCCAGGGTGGCAGCGATGCCAGCGGCGGCGGCCTTGTCGGTCAGGCCAGTGCTTTTCTGCCTCCAGACGAATTTACCTTTGGCAGCGTCCCAGGCACGGAACGCAGCAACCCAAGTCTCAGAACCAGCCGGGCGGAAAATGGAGGCCATAAAATTCCCCACAAAGAACGACATTCGTTCACTTCATCCAGCCCTTTCGTTCATTCTCGTTCACTTTGTCGCAAAATGCACGCTTTCAACGGGTTAGAAGGCCTGTTTTTATGCGATCGGCACCCCTGAAAGCAGGGTGGTGGAGCTAAGGGGATTCGAACCCCTGACCTTCTCATTGCGAACGAGACGCTCTACCAACTGAGCTATAGCCCCGAAAATCTGGGCCGGAGTATGCATTGAGGAGCTGGGGCGGCAATCAAAAAGAGCATGGCGGCCAATCATGGCTGCTCCCCGCCTCGAACTTGATTTGTGCCCTGGCGAACTTTGATCTCGACGCGGTGTTGGAGTTTTCTGAGCATCCTGCACCTCGAAATGAAGTTTTTATCCACCTTCCACGCGAAGCTGATCCTTTCGATCTTTCCGATCGTGGCAGGTGTGACCATCGCCACCCTGCTGCTGGCGGAATGGAAGTTCAGCGCGACCTACCAACGCCTGTTTGAGGAACAGTTTGAAAACCAGATCGCCTCCGTCTCACAGGCGAAAAAGCTGCGCTTTGAGGCGCTGTCGAGCGTGCTGGAGAAACTGGCCCTGAACCCAGAGGTGATTTCGGGGATGCAGAAAGGAGACTACCTGAAGGCGGGCATGACCCTGCGCCCTCTCTTGGAGGCCCTGGCGGCTGAACGGCTGCAGAACGAACTGGCGGGCTCAGCCTCCCTCAAAGGCGAGTTGAAACCTCTGCTGCGTCAGAGTGCCGCCCTGCCGCGCATGGAGGAGTCAAAAAAGCGGGAACTCCCGGTTCGTCCCGTAATCGGAGGCGGCCTCAATGCACCTTTCATCGCCCTGATTGATGCCAAGGGGGATTTTGTGCTGAACCAGCGGGCCCGTTCTGGAGCGGGCAGCGCGTTCATGGCCCCTGCGGCAGAGGGCGAGACAGTCAGCCGGCGTTCAAGCAAAATGCCCTGGCTGGGAGAAAGGGATTTCGAGCACATCCTGACCCAGCAGGAGGTAGGTTACCTGCTGGTGGATGCTGGCGAACGCCGCGGGAGCCAGGTGCGCGAGGTGTTTGTAACCCCTCTGCGAGATCCCGAGACACAGGCGTTTCTAGGGGCGTTTGTCTTTGGTCTGCCGCTGCCGGCACTGGCCGACCGAGCGCTTTACGAGCAGACCAAGCGAAGCGAGTTCGGCGAAATCATGGGCGGCATCTATGTGGAGGGCAAACTGGTCTCCACCACGGTCCCTGAAGATCAAAAACCCCTCGTGGCTGCGGCCGTGGAGGAGTCCTTGAAGAGGTCAGACAAGGAACGCCGGGAGATTCTGGTGCCAATTCAGGGCCAGCTGCACCGGTTGATCTACCGGGTGCTCAACCCGGAAAGTCCCTTCCCGCAGGCCACGCAGGTGAATTTCTACTCGCTTGCCCCTCTGAGAGCAGAAATTCACGATCTGCGCCGGAGCGCCGTGGGTCTGGGCTTGGTGGCGCTGCTGGTGGCACTGGTGCTGGTGACGGTGGTTTCACGCGGGCTGTCCGGGCCAGTCACAGCCCTCGTGGCGGCAGCCCATGAAATCGAACGCGGCAATTATGAAACCCGGGTGCCGGTAACACCGGATGAACTCGGCCGGGTGTCACAGTCCTTCAATGAAAT
>CALDGV010000735.1 GCA_937941745.1 uncultured Prosthecobacter sp.
TCGACCACCAGGATTTTGCTCATAGTCGAAGGGCATTACGCGGAAGGGGGGTGTCGTCACAATGGTTTCTTCGTGACGACTGTGTCACATGCCTGCATCGCTGCCCAGCCGCATCTGCCAGCGCCTGCGTGACGGTTTCGTCACCCGTCTGCCGCTTGTGAGGCGCGGTTTCCGCTCTCTGCTGGCCTGCATTCACCTCCCCGCATGAAGCTCATGCTCATCACGGACACCTACCCGCCCGACATCAACGGCGTGGCCAGGTCCCTCTCCACCTTCGCCGCCGGCCTGGCAGCGCGGGGTCATGCCGTGGAGATCGTGACCACCCTGCCTGCGGCGGATGACGAGCCCGACACCCTGCCCCGGCACGTCGTCACCGCCCTGCCCCTGCCCGGCTACCCCGGCCTGCGCATCGGCATCAGCACCACCTGGCAGATGCAGGCCAAGTTTGAGCAAATGCGGCCCGACGTGCTCTACGTCGCCACCGAGACCCCGCTCGGCATCGCCAGCATCCGCGCCGCCGCCAGGCTCGGCATCCCGGTCGTCTCCGGCTTTCACACGAACTTCCAGACCTACCTTGAGGACTACCACCTGCCCGGCCTCGAAACCGTGGCCACCGGCCTCCTCCGCAGCCTCCACAACCAGACCTTCCGCACCCTCACCCCCAGCGCCGACACCGCCGCCATGCTCCAGCGCTGGGGCATCGTGAATGTCGGCATCCTCGGCCGCGGCGTGGATACCGACCTCTTCTCCCCCGCCCGGCGCAGCAGTGCCCTCCGGCAGAGCTGGGGCGCGGATGAGCACACGCCCGTGGCCATCTATGTCGGCCGCATCGCGGCGGAAAAAAACCTCCCCCTGCTCATGCGCGCCTTCGCCGCCTTTCGCGAGGTGCACCCCGCAGCCCGCTGCGTCGTCGTCGGCGATGGCCCGCGCCTCAAGACCCTCCAGCCCGAGCACCCCGAGAACCCCTACACCGGAGCCCGGCGCGGCACGGAGCTGGCCGAATGCTATGCCAGTGGCGACTTCTTCCTTTTCCCCAGCTCCAGCGAGACCTTCGGCAACGTCGTCCTGGAGGCCATGTCCAGCGGCCTGCTCACCACGGCCTACGATTACGCCGCCCCCCGCCTCGTCATCCGCCATGGCGAAAACGGCTTCCTCGCCCCGTTTGAGCAGGAGGAGGCTTTTCTCCAGACCGTGCGCAGCGCCGCCCGCACCTGGGGCACCCCGCAGGCGCCCGCCCTTCGTGCCGCCGCACGGCAGGCCGCCGCCGACTATGGCTGGAAGCGCGTCATCGAGCAGTTTGAAGCCGAACTTCAGGCCGCCATCGACGCCCGCCCGCCCCTGCCCTAATCTCCCCTTCTCATGAGCGATCCCGCTGCCACCGACGAACCCGCCGACCTCCCCGTCGATCCCTCCCGGCAGAAGACCAAGCTGCGCGTCCGCACCCTCATCATCTCCGATGTCCACCTCGGCATGCCCGACTGCAAGGCAGCCCAGGCCTCCCACTTCATCCGCCACATCCTCTGCGACCAGCTCATCATGAATGGCGACATCATTGATGCCTGGCACCTCCGCCGCATGGGCGGCTGGAACAAGGCCCACACCGGCTTCCTCCGCACCGTCCTCAAAAAGATGGAAAAGGAGGCCACCGAAATCATCTACCTCCGCGGCAACCACGACGACGTCCTCGACCGCTTCATCCCCATCCAGCTCGACAACTTCCGCATCACCGGCGAGCACATCCACCCCACGAAAAAGGGCGACTACCTCGTCGTCCATGGCGATGGCTTCGATCACGTCACCACGAACCACCCCTGGATCGCCCACCTCGGCGGCATCGGCTACAACCTCCTCCTCCGCATCAACCGCCTCTACAACGCCTGGCGGCACCTGCGCGGCAAGGAAAGCTTCTCCCTCTCCCGCTGGGTGAAGCTCAAGGTCAAGTCCGCCGTCAACTTCGTCGGCCGCTACGAGGATCAGCTCCAGGAGCTCGCCAGGGCCAAGGGCTGCGTCGGCATCATCTGCGGCCACATCCACAGCCCCGCCAACAAGATCATCGGCACCACCCACTACCTCAACTCCGGAGACTGGGTCGAATCCATGACCGCCATCCTCGAGCACGACGACGGCCGCTTTGAAGTCATCAACTACCACGACTTCTGCCAGCGCACCAACCGCCAGCCCAAGGGCCCCGCCCTCAGCACCGCCGTGCGCAACGAAGCCGATTTTCAGGTCGAAAACGTCACACGGCCCATGTAAAGGAGGGCGCGTCCGCCATGCACGAGCACATCCTCACCTCCTTCAACAACTCCCTCACCCGCCTCCGCGAGCAGGTGCTCACCATGTCCAGCATGGCCAAGAAGAACCTCGCCGATGCCATGCGCGGGCTCCTGGAGCGCGATACTGACCTCTGCAACGCCGCCATCGCCGCCGACCAGGACGTCAACGAACTGGAGAAGGCCATTGACCAGCTCGGCATGCAGATCCTGCTGAAGTTCCAGCCCACCGCGCACGACCTCCGCCAGGTCATGGGCACCATCCGCGTCGCCAACAACCTCGAACGCATCGCCGACCAGGCCAGCAGCATCGCCAAGCGCGCCCGCCACATCAACCAGCTCCCCGAAATCCCCGAGGTGAAGCTCATCCAGCCCGTCTATGAGCTCTGCGCCCGCAACCTCAGCGCCAGCCTCCAGGCCTTCGCCGATGCCGACCCCGAGGCCGCCGCCGCCGCCCGCAAGCTCGACAAGGAGCTCGATGCCGCCGAAAAATCCCTCGATGCCGCCCTGCTCCAGATCATGGAAGGTCGCGGCGGCCCCCTGGAAAGCTACCTGCACCTCATCTTCATCGCCCGCTTCCTCGAGCGTGTCGGCGACCACGGCAAAAACATCTGTGAAGACACCGTCTTCATCGAAAAGGCCGAGGACATCCGCTTCACCAAGCACAAGAAGCCCGAAGGCGCAGAACCCGCCGCCTGAGCCACCGGCCAGGAGAGCCCCGCCGCCCTGACCTGACCTCACGGAAAGGCGGAAACCGCCCTTTCCCCACCTCCCCAGCCCTTGGGGAACCTTCCCGCGCACCGGAGCGGAGTTCCAGCGTCCAGGAAGGGCGTTTCGGCGACCTCAAGAACCTTTTTCCAGGGCCGGGCACTCGTTCTCCCGCCCAGGGGACTCCTTCCCCCACGCCGGGCACTCCTTCCCCCGCCCCGGGCACTCATTCTCCCGCACCGGGCACTCATTCTCCCGCACCGGGCACTCATTCTCCCACACCGGGGATTCATTCTCCCGCACCGGAGATTCATTCTCCCGCACCGGAGATTCATTCTCCCGCACCGGAGATTCATTCCCCCGCACCGGGGATTCATTCTCCCGCACCGGGGACTCCTTCTCCCGCGTCGGGGACTCATTCTCCCGCGTCGGGGGCCAAATCTCCCGCCATGGAGGCCTTCCCCCCGCGCCGGGGGATCGTTCTCCTGCGTCGGGGAACCGTTCTCCCGTGCAGGAGTTTCATTCCCCCGCGCCGGGGATTCATTCCCCGGCGCCGGGCAACCGTTCTCCCGGGCCAAAGTACGCCTCCCCCCTCCGGGGAATCGTTCCCCGACGCCGGGGATTCGTTCTCCCGCGCAGGAGTTTCGTTCCCCGTGGCAGGAATTTCCTCCCCGCCTTTAGGCTGCCGCCCGCAGCCAAGGGAGCGCGGAGACTCCTCTCCGCCCTCCAAAAGCCAGGCGGCGAAGCCGCGAAGACAAGAAGCGGACAGGAGTGTCCGCGCTCCACTCGCCTCGTTCATGGGCTGTTCGAGAAAAGAAGAGGCGCGCAGGAGTGTCCGCGCTCCTCTCCGCTTCGTTCATCGGCTTTCCCAGAAGACAAAGCCGGTCTTCAACCCTGCTTTCGCCGGGTTTTCGCGAATGTAAGCGCTCACCGTGTTGAAGTGTTCGGGGCTGCGGATGAGCCGGTCGAAGTAGTCGGGCTGCCAGAAGGGCTTGAGGTCGCTGAGGCCGGCTTGGTGGATCAACCGGCTCGAAACGCCTTTCCAGCCCTGCAGCGTGTCGGGCAGCGATTCGCCATCACGGAGCGTGAAGAGCACGTGGACGTGATTGGGCATGATGACATAGCTCCCGAGGTCGTAGCGCTGGGCGTCGAAGTGATGCAGTCGGTCGGCGACAATTTGGGCGAGGCGTGGCTCTCGCAAGGCGCAGGAGCCGTGGGCGGCGTCGAGGTGTTCGTCGAGCTTGTCGGAGAACTGGCCGTGGTAGCAGGCCTCGGTGATGTCGTCCCACGGGGGTGGATTGGCGGCGAGGAAGGCGTCGCGGGCGCAAAGCCAGTCTTCGAGCAGTTCACGCGGCAGCGAATCGGCGAGGCGGAAGGTGACGAAGACCGCCACCTCGCCCTGCTGCCAATGCGGCAGCTTGTGGGCGGTCTTTTCGATGTCGCCTCGCGGATCGAAGAACTTCATGCGCCGAGCTAATCGAGGGGAGTGCGGGCACTCTTGCCCGCTTTTTGGGAGTGGCGGCAGAGCCGCGAAGACAAGAGGCGGACAGGAGTGTCCGCGCTCCTCTCCAAACGTGCATGCCCGGCGAAGAGGCGGCTTCCTGCTCAGGCTGAAGCGCGGGCGGCGGCTTCGAGTTCGGTGTGGAATTCGCGCCAGCTCCAGGCGGACTTGCTCAGGCCCCAGGCGGTGGACGGCGGATGGGCGGGATCGATTTCCGCGAGGAGGAAGTCCTCCACCTGCCGGCGGCTGCGGACGAGGATCTCGCCCTCGGGGTCCATGATGTAGCTGTCGCCATAGCCGATGCCCTGGCTGCGGGTGATGCCGCTGCGCGCGGGATCGAGGACGACGTTGTTGCCGCGGACGAAGTACACGCTGTTTTCGACGGCGCGGGCGGCATGATCGGCGCGGACTTTCATGAAGTGGGGGATGAGCCCGGCATCGCGGATGTAGTTGAAGTGGGGGGCGAAGATGACGCGGGCGCCCTTGAGGGCGAGGATGCGGGCGGGCTCGATGTAGCCGCCATCCGCGCAGATGAGGACGCCGAACTTCAGGCCGCGGTGCTCCCAGACGGGGAAGCTGCGGCCCTGCTGGTGGAACTTCTGGTAGGCGGCGCACTTGCTGTAGGTGCCGAGCAGGTGCCCGCGGTGGGCGACGAGGGCGGTGTTGTAAAGGTGGGGGCCGCGCTGCTCATTGTAGCCGACGATGGCCAGGGCCTCGTGCCGGCTGGTGACATCGAGCACGCGCATCATGGCCTCGGAATCGTTGGCGAAGGCACCGGCGCGGGCGGCCTCCTCGGTATCGGGATAGCCGGTGAGGAAGCATTCGGGGAAGCTGACGATGGCGGCTCCGGCGGCATCGGCCTGGCGCAGCCCTTCTTCCATGCGGCGGAGGTTGCGGTCGAAGTCTCCGCACCAGGATTCGAACTGGCAGTGGGCGATTTTCATGCGGGCAGTGTGCCCTGGGGCGGGTGGCAGGCACAAGCCGGAAGATGGGGATGGAAATCCCTCCTTGCCGGAGACGGCACGGACGCTAAATCGGGGCTTCTCATGGTGCGACTCACAGTTCTCGGCAGCGGCAGTTCCGGCAATTGCGCCGTCGTGTCCACAGGGCGGACGACGCTGCTGGTGGACGCGGGGCTGAGCGCCAAGCAGATCTGCCTGCGGCTGGAGTCGGCGGGGTATTCCCTGGCGCAGATCGACGGCATCCTGCTGACGCACGAGCATCAGGACCACACGGGCGGGCTGGAGGTGCTGAGCGGCAAGCGCGACCTCTGCCTCTATGCCACGGCGCTGACGCAGGAGGCGCTGCTGGCGAGCCTGAGCTTCCGCGGCAGGCCGGGCTGGAAGGTGATGAACACGGGCAGCGCCTTTGACCTGCAGGACCTGCGGGTGGAGTGCTTTCCCGTGCCGCATGATGCGGTGGACCCGGTGGGCTTTGTGATCGCGGACGAGGAATCACGGCTGGGGCTGCTGAGCGATGTGGGCTATGTGACGAACCTGATCAAGGACCGCCTGAAGGGCAGCGACAGCCTTTTCATCGAGGCGAACTACGACACGCAGCTGCTGGATGCGGACACGAAGCGCCCCTGGGCCACGAAGCAGCGGATCAGCTCGCGGCACGGCCATCTTTCCAACGACCAGGCGGCGGAGCTGCTGGAGGCTGTGGCGCACCCGGACCTGCATCATGTGGTGCTGGGGCATCTGAGCGATGACTGCAATGACCCGGACCGGGTGGTGAAGCGGATGCAGGAATCCCTGCACCGGGTGGGGGTGCGGGAGACGCGGGTGCTCTGTGCGGAACGCCATCAGGCCACGCCAACCGTGGAGACTGCGCGCCCAAGACGCGTCGCCGCACCCGCGGCCTGCGCGCCTGCCGGAGAGCAGCTGGCGCTGTTTTAAATCCGGGGGCTCGCGGAGCCCCGCCTCATTGCAAAAGCCAGGCAGCCAGGGCCTCGGCAGGCTCGCTGCCCTCCCCCTGAAGCCGGAGCGGCAGGTCGCCGTTCAGGCGGAGGAAGCCGGGCACGTCCTGGTAGCGGGCGCCCCCCGGCAGGAACATGGGATCACGGTAGTCGAGCAGCCGGGCAAAGCGGAAGCCATGGGTGTGCACGGCGGCGCGGTCCACCGCAGCCCCGGCGAGGGCACGCGCGGCGAGGGCGATGGGCCCGGTCTGTGCGCCCTGGGCGGCGAGGCAGACGACCTTGGGGTTTGGATGCGTGCCGACTTTGGCATGGCGGAGGAAGGCGACGAGGCTGAGCACATCGTGCGTGCGCTGGGCGAAGAGGGCGTGGTTGTAGCCGTGGGTGTAGCCGGCGAACTCCCGAGGATTTTTCACCACACGGGTCTGCTTCACAGGCTCGCCGCTGCCCTGGAAAAGCAGGTCGGCCCCGACGACGGCGGCCCCGCCGGCCACGAGCTTCTTCACGTCGTCGTTCTTGAGCCCGGCGCGGCCCTGGTCATCGAGCCAGATGACGGCGCGGCCGTTCCAGTTTTTGGGATAGAGCCAGGTGACGGGGATCTCTTCACCATGGGTTTTGTTGCTGAGCAGTCCGGTCATCTCCAGGTGATCGCCGC
>CALDGV010000736.1 GCA_937941745.1 uncultured Prosthecobacter sp.
AGTCTTACCCGGACTGGCAGCCCGGCATGCTGGGGAACCGAAGGACCTTGACCGAGCAGGCCATCGCACGATTGCAGGCCGCCATCGCCCAGCCTTCCACCACGGCGGCAACAGCTGCGCCCGCAGTTGCAGCAGTTCCAGCCATGCCTGCAGCTCCGGCGGCCGTGCTTGGCATGGTGCCCGCAGCGCCCGGCGCCGCACCAGCCGCCTCCCCTGGAGCATTCCCCAGCCTCGCCGAAGTGCTCAGCCGCTGGGAAGAGGCCTACCGCCAGCGCATGACCGCCCTCGAAGCGCAGAACAGCAGCCAGCAGAACGACCTGCAAAAATGGCAGCAGTGGTATCAGTGGGCCTCCTCGGAAATCACCACCTCACGTGACAAGCAGCAGAAGCTGGAGGGCCAGCTTTCCGCCAAGGACGAAGCCATCGCCTCCATGAAAATGGAGGTCGCTGCAGGCCGGGCCTCACAACAGCAGCTCGATGTGCTGACCAAGGAAAAAATCGCCATCGAGGTGGAATACAAGAAGGCTGCCCAGCGCCTGACTGCCGCAGAAAATGCGGCCAAGGAGGCTTCCCAGAAGCTGGCCGAGGCCTCGCAGCGCATCGCCGTTGTCGAAGCTGAACGAAACAAGGTCATCACAGAGCGTGATGCAGCGGTGAAGGAGCGCGATACCCTCAGCGCCCAGATGCTCGGCATCAAAACCGAACTTGAAGACCTGAAAAAGAAAAAGCCGGGCTCCCCCTCCCAGGAAATGGCCAAGATCCTCGCGGAGAACGACCGCCTGAAGAAAGACCTCGAAAGCGCCGAGAAACAGATTCTCACCCTCAAGTCGGATTCCACGCGCAAAGACGAAGAGATCGCCAAGCTGCGCGGTCAGGTGACCACCCTCCAAGGAGAAATCACGGCGCTCAAAAAGGAGAGCGCCGCGTTTCAGACCCAGGTGGCCGACCTGACCATCAAGCTCAAGGAGTTCCAGGATGCAGCCCCGGGAACCAACCCCATGCAGGCCAAGGAGAACGCGCTCCTGCGTGAGATCGTCATGCGCCAGCTGCGCAGCCAGTATCGCCAGCAGCAGGCCAAGGATCTGGTGATCGCCGAACTCAAGAAGCTTGAAGGCGTCTCCACCAACCTTCTGGAGCAGGTGGAAGAGCTCAATCAGAGCCGTCTGACCCTCACTCCAGACGAAGAGAAGCTCTTCACCGATCCCTCCGTACGTGAACTGCTGGGCAGCAATGGCATCCAGGGCACGCTCATCGCCCGGGTTTCCAAGCCGGAAGCCAACATGGAAAACAAGCCAGCGGCAGAAAAGAGCCCCGCCCAGGTCCTGATCGAAAAAGCCAACGAAGCCATGGGCTCCAAGCGCTTTCCGGAGGCTGCCGCCTTCTATGAGGATGCCTTACGTGCTGAACCCAGGAACACCACGGCCCTCGTCGGCCTTGGCTATGCGCGGGAGCGCGAACAAAAATACAGTGAAGCAGAGACTGCTTTGAAAAAATGCCTTGTAGTCGAGCCGAACAACGACACCGCCGCCTTCCACCTCGGCGTCACCTACTTCAAGCAGGACCGATGGAACGACGCGATGGCATCCTTCGAAAAAAGCCTCACGATCAATCCCAAGAATGCCCGCGGACGTCATTACCTTGGCATCATCGCCACCAAGCTGAACTTCCTTGAACGCGCTGAACGTGAGTTCAAGACCGCGCTCGCCATTGATCCTGCCTACGGCGAAGCTCACTTCAACCTGGCTGTGCTGTACGCCACCTGGGATCCCCCGCAGTGGGACAAGGCGCGCTCCGAATACGATGCCGCACTGAAAAAGGGGGTGACCCCCGATGAGAGTCTCGAAAAGCTGCTGAAAAGCAGTGATGGCAAGTCCGTCTCCTCACGCTGAGGCCTTTCGGAATGTCCACGGAGCTCGCCCGGGATCTGGTAGCTTGGTTTCGCGCTCATGCGCGTGACTACCCCTGGCGTCGCACGCAGGATCCCTATGCGATCCTCGTCTCCGAAATCATGCTGCAGCAGACGCAGATCACCACCGTTCTGGAGCGCGGCTTTTATGCCCGCTGGATGCAGCGCTTCCCAGACTTCGGTTCCCTGGCGGCAGCCTCGGAAAGCGACGTCCTCGCCACCTGGCAGGGACTTGGCTACTACCGTCGTGCGCGCAATCTGCATCGTCTGGCGCAAACCATCGTGCATGAGCATGGCGGCATCTTTCCCAGCGATCCAGACACCATCCGCAGCCTTCCCGGCGTGGGTCCTTACACAGCGGGAGCCGTCAGCAGTTTCGCCTTCGGGCTGGCCCAGCCGATTGTGGACGGCAACGTAGCCAGGGTGCTCTCCAGGATCAGCAACGACGCCACTCCCGTGGACAGCACCGCCGGGGCCACCAAGCTCTGGGAGCAGGCGCGTCGGCTGGTTGAGTCCACCAGCGACCCACGCGCGCTGAACTCAGCCCTCATGGAGCTTGGGCAGACCCTTTGCCGCCCGACCAAGCCCATTTGTTCCGAATGCCCGGTGCAGCGCCACTGCCGGGCAGAGCAACCCGAGGAGCTTCCGGTCAAATCAGCCCGTCCTGAGCTGACCGAAGTGACCGAAAGGGTCTTTTTTCAGGCGGATGCGGAAGGCGTCTGGCTGGAGCAGGAAACCGGCACCCGACGCACAGGCCTGTGGAAACTGCCTGCCCTGCCGGAATCCCCCGCAGGCAAGCTGCCACCCGTGCTTTTCAAAAGCCGCTATGGCATCACGCGCTACAAGGTCACTCTCTGGGTGCACGAAGCTCCCTCAACGGCCCTCGCCCCAGCCCTCCGACGGGTGCCCCACAACGCGTTGGAAGACCTGCCCATGGCCAGCCCCTACCGCCGGGCCCTGGAAAAACTTCTCGGGAGCCAGGAATTCCGCCTGGAGTGATTCGGATTGCCCGACAGCCCTCGTCATCGTAAAAGCAAGGCATGACACCGCTCGACCACGCCAGCCAGATTCTAGATTCCATGCTCGGCTACCTCGGTTTTGCCGTGAAAATTGACCAGGATGACGGCCCCGACGGGCCCACTCTCATGATCCACTCCGAAAACGACAGCCAGCGGCTCATTGGCAAGCGCGGCTCGACGCTTGAGGACATTCAATATCTCGTGAACCGCATCCTCATGCGCCACCTGCCGGATTCCCCCCGCATCCGGGTGGACATCGACCACTACCGCTCGATGCGCGAAGACCAGATGGTCGAGCATGCTCGCGAGCTTGGCGAACGTGTGCGCGCTACAGGACGCTCGGAGATCCTGCCCCCGATGAACAGCTACTACCGCCGGATCATCCACAACGTCTTCGTCAACGACCCTGAGGTGCAAAGCATCAGCCTTGATGGGCAGGCCCGCTTCAAACGCATCCAGCTCAAACGTCGCAAATAAAGCCCGCTGGTGCGGCCGTCAGGAACCGAACCTGAATCAGTTCTACTCGGCGGCACCCTGCTTTCGCAAGGACACAGGCCCCTGTGGGGGCTCGGCTTATGCCTTTGCAATCCTCGGCAGGTTCGACAGCTTCCCGGTCTGTGCACTCTTCCGAGCCTCTCCGCGATTCCTTCCTGATCACCTACACGCATGTGATCTATGCCCTGCACCTGATCTCCGTCATCATGGGCGTGCTGGGTGCGGCGACCATCGTGGGCAGCTTCCTGCTGGGGATTCCTTCCATCGTCGCCGTGGTGATGAATTATGCCCGGCGGCGAGATGTGGCCGGCACGGTCCTGGAGAGTCATTTCAGCTGGCAGATCCGCACCTTTTGGTGGGCCTTCCTGTGGAGCATCCTGATTCTTGCGATCTCCGCCCCCCTGATGCTGGTGATGGTAGGATTTCTCACGGCACCGGCGGGTCTCTTTGTCCTGGGCGTCTGGGTGCTCTACCGCGTGCTGCGCGGCTGGACCTCGCTGCGTGCCCTTCGTCCCCTGCCCTGACCCTTCCCCAGAGCAAGCGCGAGCCGCGGCGGCGGCCAAGGCCAGGTGCCCTGTAGGGCAACTTCCCATCTTGTGATGGGCGGGAACGGGCTCGGGGAGATCCTGAAGCGCAGTTGCAAGTCGGGTGATGTATTCTCGCGTGCGACGGCGTATTGTGCGCCCTCATGATGAGACTTCTTGTTTTTACGTTTTGGTCGGTTGTGTCGTTGGCTGCTGCCGCGCCGCTGGTGTTTGAAGGCACCGAGGGGCCGGGCAAAGGCAAGCACATTGTCTTCATGGCGGATGACCATGAGTATCGTTCGGAGGAGTCGCTGCCGGGGCTGGCGCGGCTGCTGGCGAAGCATCAGGGCTTCAAATGCACCGTCTTGTTCGGGATCGATCCGGCATCGGGCGAAATCGTGGCCGGTGATGCCTCGAACATGCCGGGGATCGAGGCGCTGGACACCGCCGATCTCGCGGTGGTGTTCCTGCGCTTCCAAAACTTCCCGCCGGATCAGATGAAGCACTTCGATGACTACCTGAAGCGCGGCGGACCGGTCGTCGGCCTGCGCACGGCGACGCATGGCTTCAAGATTCCGAAGGATACGCCCTACGCGAAGTATTCCTTCGACTACAAGGGCAGCGATTACGAACTCGGTTTCGGCCATCAGGTGCTCGGGCAGACCTGGGTGGGCCACTACGGCACGA
>CALDGV010000737.1 GCA_937941745.1 uncultured Prosthecobacter sp.
ATTGCCGCGCCTTGGCTGCTCTTCGTAGTCGTCGTTCCTCATGCGTTGTGGGCCTCCGCGGTTCCTGGGTGCTGTTGTGGGCTTGGTGAAAACTACGCCGAGTGTAGAAATCGCGTCTGCGATGTCAATACCGCTGTCTTCGGGCTGCTACTTCCCATCCCAAAGGAAGTGCTCCAGGCGGATCTTGGTGGCGCGTTCGCGGGCTTCGGCCGCACGGTCACCCGAGCTGATGGCCAGCTTTTCCGCCAGCCGGGCGGCCGCTTCCCACTGCTTGCCGGATTCCAGAAGGTCGATACCGAAAAAGCCGGCGCGGTAATACCAGCGGAATTCCGCAGGGTCAGCCGGACCGGTGAATCCATCTGCCTCAACCACATCATAGCAGGCCTCCAGGGCCTCCGTGATGCTGCCGGCGGACTGCAGGGCCACGGCCAGGGTGTATCCTGCGCGGGCACGCCATTCAAAGGTCAGGTCATCCTCACGGATCATCTCCTTCAGAACCTGGATGGCTGAGGTCAGTGCCGCAGCGTCGCTCTTGCCGAGCAGCATCAGCATCTCCGCCTTTTCACACTGCATGATGCGGCGCAGGTCCTTGGAGAGTCGTTGCTCGGCCAGGAGCACCTCAATGAGCTTCAGCGCCTCGGCCTCCTTGCCTGCACGCCGCAGGGCGAGCGCCTGCTGCTGGCGCGCCGGGATGCTCAGCGGGCCACCGCGCTCCGCCAGTTCCTGCCACAGGCTGATCGCAGCATCGCGGCCTTCATCACTCATCATGGAAAGGGCGGAGAGGCCGGCAAAGTAGAGCGCTGTATCAGCGATGGGCGAATTGGCCTCCTCCTTGGCCACCAGCTCAAATTCCGTGCGGGCCGCTGCAAAGTTTTCCAGCCGGAAGAAAGCATCAGCGACCTTCAGGCGCACGAGGCCAGCCTGGGAAGCCTCAGGCAGGGCTTTGAGAAAGGCGGTGCCTGTTTCTGCCAGTTCCTTCAGCTGGCCGGCACGGTCCAGACGCCATAGGCGGGTGATCAGCAGGCGCTCGCGCTGGCGCTCGGTCAGGCCGGGCATGGCCTCCACCGAAGTCAGGGCACGATCCACGGCCGCAAAATCCGTCGGCACCCGCAGCAGCAGGAGTTCTGTCATGGCCATGCGCGCCTCAAACAGACGGGGGTGCTGCGCATGCTTCTGCAGGAAGGCTTTGAGTTCGGCCTCAGCCTCAGGCTGCCTTTTGGCCGCCAGCTCCAGGGCACGGTCAAGCTCAAGGTCCGCTGATCCATCACGTGAAGCCACCGCAGCCTCTCCGCTCACCACCTGCAGCTGGGCCAGGAGACTCTGATACAGGAGGGCCTCACCACCATGCAGGGCCGCCACAGCAGCATTGTAAAGCGCAGAGCGCCGCTGTGCCAGGCTGGAGGCGAGGTTCGCCGCATTCTGAAACAGCTCCGCCGCACGAAGGCGGTCACCTCGCGTGTAAGCAGCTCCCGCGGTGACGAATTCGACCATCGCCGATCCCTGACCGCCGAATCGTCGGCGCCACATCTCGGTCAGGGCCGCCACGCGGTCATCTGCCTTCCTGGCGCTGTAGGTCTCGAGAGCCAGTTGCATGGCCTCATCCGACTGAGGGTGGCCGGAGTGGACCTGGATCATCGCCTCCAAAAGACCCAGCGCCTCCTCGCCACGCCCGCCTGCGGCCAGCCAGCGGGCCAGCAGGAGCATCGAATGACCCTGGAAAATGGAAGTCGTGCCGGGCGCGGTCAGCGCAGCTTTCTGGGCGGCATTGCCCTCCGTGATCCAGCGCAGCGCCGCATCAGGAGGCAGCGTTTCCGGTTTTTCGGCGAGGCAGCGGGAAAGCAGGTCAAAGGCACTGCTCCAAAGCTCGGTTTCCGCCGTGTTGTCGAGAAACTGCACCAGCGCCTCGACGGCCTTGCCAGACTCATTCTGCCTCAACAGAGACTCCGCCAGAAGAAGCGAGGCCGTGTGGTGGATCCTTTCCCCTCCCTCGGTGCTGCCCACCAGCTCCCGAAGCTGGGCCTGGGCCTCGGGAATGCGCCCCTGATCCAGCAGGCCCTGGGCACGCAGAAGCCGGGCCTTGGCATTGAGGGCGGTGCCCTGGGCCTCAAGATCACTCAGCACAGTGCCAGATCGACCGGCGCGCAGCTCCACCTCATCCCACATGAGCCGGGCACGCCCAGCCACAAACTCCTCCGGACTCTGCCGCAGGTTTTCCAGGATGCCCCGGGCCTGGACGAGATCTCCCCGGGCCACGCTGACCTGGGCCAGCAGGAGCTTCTCCTGGCTGGTCGCGGCCTTTTCCCGCACCCGGTTCAACAGGCGCTTCTCGGCGGCTTCCAGATCACCCGCCTGCACCAGTGCCTGGGCACGCCAAAAATCCTCGTTGGGCACCTTTTCCTGATCGAGAATGCGCAGCGCTTCAGCCCCTTCGCGAGCCCGCACCCAGGCTTCCACGGCCAGCGAGGCCAGCGTCTGACGGTGGGTGGAGCGCTCCGGCTCGGCTTTCATCAGGCGTGCTGCCTTCAAGGCCGCCACGGCGGGCAGCCCATCCTTCAGCGCCTGCCGGGCCGCCCGGTAATCGGGCAGGTCCTCCAGCTCCTGACCGTGCAAAACGGACCCGGCGGAGGCCAGGAGCAGCAGGGCAGGCAGAGAAACACGGAACGACAGCATCTGTTCAAACTAGGCGGTCCGGCCGTCGTTTGCCAACAGGCAATCCTGCCATTCACCGGGCGTGTTGAGGTTGGCAAACAGGCCGCTTTCTCCTGGGTGGGCAGGGCGCAGCCGGGCCAGTCCCTGCGCAGCGGCTTCCGCGATCAGACGTTGCAGCCCCAGCTCCCCGCGGGCTAGCCGGGCTTCGATCAAAGGCAGCATGGCAGGCACATAGATGCCTGCCATGGGCTCCACTCCCTGCTCCGTCTGGCAAAAAAGCCCGCTTTCCGAGGCTGCCGCAGCCTGCTCGCAGGCGAGTCCGCTCAAAAAGGCCTCGGAGATGAAGGGCATGTCCACCGCCAGCACCAAGGTTGGGGCTTGAGTCTTGCGGAGAACCCTGCCGATGGCTCCCAGCGGACCTCTGTCATCCCCTAGAGGATCGAAAAGCCATTCGATCCCGGCCGCAGAGGGCCATGCCTCCTGAAGCCCCTGTTCTTCCCGGCAGGCGATGAAGCAGTGATGGCCGCCTAGGCGGCGCAGTTTCTCTGCCTGCACCTGCCAGAGAGGCTGCCCAAGCCACTCCAGCAGCGCCTTGTCCGTGCCCATGCGGCGCGACCTGCCTCCAGCAAGCAGAAGGGCGGCGAAATCAGGCGGCATGGGGCCGCTGTTACTTCCTGGCATCGGCCTCAGCGAGGATCTTTTTGCCCTCCTCGGCACCGATTTCACGCACAAAGAGGTTTCTCCAGCCGATCTCACCGCCGTGGGTTTGCAGCATGATGGGGCCTTTGGCCGGGAAGGGCTGGGTCTTGTCGTAATAGTTCTCCATCGGAGCGCCATCGACGACGAGATTGTCATTCAGCCACACCCAGGTGCGGGCTCCGATCTGGCGGATGCGGAAGCTGTTCCATTCTCCGAAATCCTTGTCGGCCACCACCAGCGGATCGCGGCCCGGAGTATCGGGCGTGTTGTTGAAAAGGCCTCCGGAGCCCAGATGCGGGCGGCGGGTCGGCTTGGCTGGATCAAAGACCTGGTTTTTGTCCCAGATCTGCACCTGAGGCACGCCGCGCAGGTAGATGCCGCTGTCAGCCTTGGGCACGGTCTTGTATTCGATCAGAAACTCCATGTCGCCAAACTCCTCGTCCGTCGTGGCGTAGGGGCCGTGGCCGTCATTCACGAGTTCGCCGTTTTCGACCCGCCAGTTGGTGGGGAACTCCTCGCGCATCTTTTTCAGGGCGGCTTCCTTCTTTTCACCGGTGAGCTTCGCCACGCTATGCGGATTCAGGCCATGCCAGCCGCTAAGATCCCTGCCGTTGAAAATGGCGCGGAAACCCGCCGGAGGCTGGGGATCAGCGGCGGCAAGGAGGGAGGAGATGAGCAGGCAGGGCAGCAGGACGGCTTTCATGATGGGAGGCACAGAACGGTTTCTGGTGCAGGCCTTTTGCATCACGCGCAGGACTGAGCATCCATCCCCTGCCCTGCCACCTTCATGAAACTCGACCGCCTCATCGCCAAGCATCGCTCTCTGGGCAGGAACGAGGCGCACCGCCTGATTGCGGCGGGCAGGGTGCAGGTGAACGGGCTTCCCGTCACCTCCAGCCAGCACGAGGTGGACCGCTTCATGCAGGTGCTGCTGGAGGATGAAGTGGTTCAACAGGCCGAACGAGCCCTCTACCTGATGCTGCACAAGCCGGCGGGCGTGGTGAGTGCGACCATCGATGCCGAGCATCGAACGGTGATCGACCTCATTGACGATCCGGACAAGGCCTCCCTGCACATCGCCGGACGCCTCGACCGCAGCTCCACAGGCCTGCTTTTGCTGACCAATGACGGCCGCTGGTCCAAGCAGCTGACGGAGGCCGCCTCAAAAGTGCCGAAAACCTACCTTGTCGAAACCGACTGCCCCATACCCGGAGATGCGGTGGAGGCCTTCCGCCGGGGATTCCACTTTGCCGCCGAAGACATCGTGACCCTGCCGGCGGAGCTGGTCCTGCTGGGTGAGCGCCGTGCTCGAATCACCCTGCACGAAGGACGTCATCATCAGATCAAGCGCATGCTGGGCCGCCTCGGCTGCCTCGTCACCGCGCTGCACCGGCAAAGCGTGGGAGGCCTGGCCCTCCCTGCCGCCCTGCAGCCCGGCGAATGGCGGCAGCTGACGGCAGAGGAATGCGCGCTGGCCCTGATGAAAGGCACTCCGGAGACCTGCTAAAAGCCGCTGCCCCATGAAAGTCGGCTAGCGCAGCCGCTCTGGATGCGTTTCTTGGCTTCCCCTGCATGAAATCCTCCTCCCTGCTTCGCTCCCTTCTGGTTGTCCTCAGCCTTGCCGCACCGGCCTGGGCGGCAGCAGCTCCGAAAAAGCTGCTCGTCGTCACCGTGACCACCGGCTTCCGCCATTCCTCCATCGAAACGGCGGAAAAAGTGATCAAGGAGATCGGGGAAAAGTCCGGTGCCTGGACGGTGGACTACGTCCATCAGCCGGAAGGCCCCCAGCCGAAAAATCCCGGACGTCCGCCGGAAAAGAAGGCAGGCGAGACCGATGAGGCCTACACCGCCCGCAAAGAGGCCTACAGCAAGGCGCTGGCAGACTTCAACAGCGCCAACGCAGCCTGGAACGACAAGGTCAAAGCCTACATGGCGGAGAAAATGGCCCTCGAGAAGATCAAGGACTATGATGGATTCGTCTTCGCCAACACCACCGGCGACCTCCAGTTCCCGGACCGCGACGGCTTTGTCGAACTGATCAAGAGCGGCAAGGCCATGGTGGCCATGCATTCCGGTTCCGACACCTACCATCCTTTCCGTGGCTACATCGACATGCTGGGTGGTGAGTTCGAAACCCACAAGGCCCAGGTCGAAGTTCAGCCCATCCTGCACGATCCCGCCCACGCCGCCACCAAGCCCATCCCGGCCGGCTTCAAGGTCTTTGACGAGATCTACATCATCAAGAGCTACGAAAAAGCCAAGGTCCACGCCCTCCTCGGCCTCAACGCCCACCCCAACGACCTGACCCCCGGCTACTTCCCGATCTCCTGGTGCAAGGAATTCGGCCAGGGACGAGTGTTCTACACCTCGCTAGGCCATCGCGAAGATGTGTGGGATCCCACCTGGAAGGAAGGTTCCAAGGACCGCAAAAACTCCCCGGAAATCGCCAGGACCTATCAGGAGCACATCCTTGGCGGCATCAAATGGGCGCTGCGTCTCGCTGAAGGCGATGGCACCCCTGGAAACCTCAAGTGACCCCCCCGGTGGCGGCCACGGCGCTGCCTCAGGATTTACCTTCAAAACAGGCCGGGCAGGTGCTGCATGAGCAGACCTGCTCTCTGCCGCCTTTTCTTGGACCCATCTTGACCATGCCTTGACCTGCCCGCCGCCCTTTTTACCTCTCACGCCCGCAAAACCGCCTTTCCCCGCCCATCATGTCCGCCAAGATCATCTACACCCTCACCGACGAAGCCCCGCTCCTTGCCACCTACTCGCTGCTGCCCATCGTGAAGGCTTTCACCAAGGCGGCGGGCATTGAGGTCGAAACGCGCGACATTTCCCTCGCCGGGCGCATTTTGGCGCAGTTCGGGCAGCAGGAGGACGATCTGAGCTACCTCGGCAAACTTTGCCTCGAGCCGACCACGAATATCATCAAGCTCCCGAACATCTCCGCCTCCGTGCCGCAGCTCAAGGCTGCCATCGCTGAGCTTCAGGCCAAAGGCTACAAACTCCCTGATCTGCCCGAAAACCCGCAGACCGACGAGGAAAAGGAGATCAAGGCGAAGTATGCGAAGGTCATGGGCAGCGCTGTGAATCCCGTGCTGCGCGAGGGCAACAGCGATCGCCGTGCTCCGAAGGCCGTCAAAGACTACGCCAAGAAGCATCCGCACAAGATGGGCGCCTGGTCCGCCG
>CALDGV010000738.1 GCA_937941745.1 uncultured Prosthecobacter sp.
CTTCAGCCTCGCCCAGGCCGTCGTTTGCGCCGAAGGCGGCATCAAGCTCATCTCTCCCTTCGTGGGCCGCATCCTCGACTGGCACAAGAAGAGCACCGGCAAGGACTACGCCGCCACGGAAGACCCCGGCGTGATCTCCGTGACGCAGATCTACAACTACTACAAGCACTTCGGCTACACGACCGAGGTCATGGGCGCCAGCTTCCGCAACAAAGGTGAGATCACCGAACTCACCGGCTGCGACCTCCTCACCATCAGCCCCGGCCTGCTCGGCGAACTCGCCGCGAGCGAAGAACCGATCACGCCGAAGCTCAACGCCGCCAACGCCAAGTCCCTCAAGATCGAGCGCATCGGCAGCGACGAGAAAACCTTCCGCTGGTTGTTCAACGAAGACGCCATGGCGACGGAAAAGACCGCCGAAGGCATCCGCAACTTCGCCAAGGACATCGTGAAGCTCGAAACGATGGTGAAAGCGGCGCTCGGCTGAGCCGAAGCCGGCTGAATGGATGGCTGGATGTTTGGATTAATAACCGAGCCAAGCAGCGCGGTTTCATCCATGCATCCAACAATCCACTCATCCATCAATCCCGCCGCTCATGCTGACCAAACGCATCATCCCCTGTCTCGACGTGAAGGAGGGCCGTGTCGTCAAAGGCACGAAATTCCTCCAGCTTCGCGATGCGGGCGATCCGGTGGAGTGCGCGATGGTTTACAACGCGCAGGGAGCCGATGAACTCGTCTTCCTCGACATCACCGCGAGTCATGAGGAGCGCAAAACGATGGTCGATGTCGTCGCCCGCACCGCTGCGAGCTGTTTCATGCCGCTGACCGTCGGTGGCGGCATTCGTACTGTCGCCGACATGCGCGAAATGCTCATGGCTGGCGCTGACAAGGTGGGCATCAACACCGCCGCCGTCAAAACGCCGCACGTCATCGACGAAGCCGCCAACGCCTTCGGCTGCCAGTGCCTTGTCGTCGCCATCGACGCGAAACACAATGATCGCGGCTCATGGACCGTCTTCACGCACGGTGGCCGCAACGCCACCGAACTCGACGCCGTCGAATGGGCCGCCGAAGTCTGCCGACGCGGCGCAGGCGAGATCCTGCTCACCAGCATGGACTCCGACGGCACCAAGGCCGGCTATGACATCGCCCTGACCCGTGCCGTGAGCGAAGCCGTCACCATCCCCGTCATCGCCAGCGGCGGTGCAGGCAATCTCGACCACATGGTCGATGTCCTCCGCGACGGCAAAGCCGACGCCGTCCTCGCCGCCAGCATCTTCCACTTCGGTGAATACACCGTGGGAGATGTGAAGAAGTATCTGGGCGCACGCGGCGTGCCCGTGCGGTTGTAATTGTCTTGGGGGGAAGATGCTTTGCTCCCGGAGGGAGCACAGAAGGTAGCCGGTGGTGGAGCGAGGCTTTGCGAGCGAGAACCACCGGACAAGCGCGCGAACGATCATTGATCAAGGACGCATCCCGGAGGGATGCAAGAAGCGCACGCATGCTCTTCGTTCACGCAGGGTTCCCTCACGCCTCTCGCATACCTCCGGCATGCGCCCTTGGGTGCGTTGGCATCCGTCTGTGTCCAGGGGTGGCGGCTTCGCCTTACCCCTGGCTACCTTCTTCGATCCCTTCGGGATCAGATCTGACATGTTTGTTCACCATCATACAGACATTGGCCAAAACATGCGGTGCTCATGATCGCCACATTCTATGCTTGGAATCCGCCGCGCCATCCGTGTAGGCTCCGCGCATGACTCCACAAAAACTCTCCCGCCGCCAGTTCGGAACCCTCGCCAGCGTCAGCGCCATCGCCGCGATGCTGCAAACGCAGATCGCAGCCGCCGACAAGGCCGCGGGCGGCAAGGTGCGGCACTCCGCGTGCAAGTGGTGCTACAAAGAGATCCCGCTGGAGGACTTCTGCCTCGCCGCGAAGCAGATCGGCCTGGAGTCAGTCGAGCTGCTCGATCCGAAGGACTTCGCCACGGTGAAGAAGCACGGCCTGCATTGCGCCATGGTGAGCTATCCTACCATCGAAGGCCCTGGCGGCGTGAAGATCGGTCCCATTCCGAAGGGCTGGAACCGCGTTGAGCATCACGATCTGCTCGTGCAGGCCTATGAGCCGCTTTTGAAGGAGTCTGCTGAGAACGGGTTCAAACAAGTCATCTGCTTCAGCGGCAATCGCGACGGCATGAGCGATGAACAGGGCCTCGAAAACTGCGCCAAGGGCCTCCAGCGCCTGCTACCGCTGTGCGAAAAGCTCGGCGTCACGCTGGTGATGGAGTTGCTCAATAGCAAGGTGAACCACCCCGACTACATGTGCGATCACAGCGCCTGGGGCGTCGCCCTGTGCAAGAAGATCGGCTCACCGCACTTCAAGCTGCTCTACGACATCTACCACATGCAGATCATGGAAGGCGATGTCATCGCCACCATCCGCCGCGATCACGAATTCTTCGCTCACTATCACACCGGCGGCGTTCCGGGCCGTGCGGAGATCGACGAGACGCAGGAGTTGAACTACCCCGCCATCATCAAAGCCATCCAGGAAACCAGCTACACCGGCTATCTCGGCCAGGAATTCATCCCCAAGCGCCCCGACAAACTCGCCTCGCTCAAGCAGGGCGTGCAGATTTGCACGGTGTCGTAGCGCCGTCACCATGCGCATTCATATCGTCAACGATCTGCTTTAGGAAAAGACATGCTCCATCACATCTCCTTCGCCGTCACGGACATCGCACGTTCCGGTGCCCTCTATGACGCAGTGCTGACACCGCTGGGCTATGGCCGTGTGTGGGAGGATTCGACCTTCGTGGGCTATGGAATTCACCAGGGCCAAGACATGTTTGCCATCAAGCTGAGGCCCGAGAACGCGGGTGTGCCTGGGGATGGTTTTCACGTGGCTTTTGCCGCGCCATCGCGGGAGGCGGTGGGTGCGTTTTACGAGGCAGCGCTGGCGCATGGTGGCACGGATAACGGCGGCTCGGGGCTGTACCCAGAATATGGGCCAAGTTATTTTGCAGCGTTCGTCATCGACCCCGATGGTTACCGCATCGAAGCGGTGATCCATGGAGAGTCGTTGGGTTAGACGGGCACCAGCTTTTCCAGTTCCTCCGCCGCCTTTTCCCACTCGCTGGTGAATTTTGGGATCTTGGTCTCCACGGCTTCCAGTTCGGCGCTGAGGGCGCGGAATTGGGCGG
>CALDGV010000739.1 GCA_937941745.1 uncultured Prosthecobacter sp.
TTCACACGTGGCTATGTGCCCACCGCCCTCTGCCGCCCGGCGCTGGCCACGTTTGCGAACGGCTACTACGCCCACCAGCACGGTGTCACGGGCAACGATCCCTCGCCCCTGCCTGGGGATGCCATGCCGAAGGGCAAAGGCAAAAAAGGAAAAGCCAAGGGACCTTCCGGAGACAGCCCAGCCTATGCCGCGCTCCGCGAAAAGCTGATCGCCACAGGCTATCGCAAGCCGACCCTCCCGCAGATGCTGGGACAGGCGGGATATTTGAGCCATCAGTCGGGCAAATGGTGGGAAGGCAGCCATCAACGCGGCGGCTTCACCCATGGCATGACTCGCGGCTTCCCCAAACCCGGCGGGCGGCATGGTGACGACGGCCTCAAGATCGGTCGCGAAGGCATGCAACCGGTGTTTGATTTCATCGACCACGCCACTGCGGAGAAGAAGCCCTTCTTCCTCTGGTATGCGCCCTTCATGCCGCACACGCCCCACACTCCGCCAGACCGCCTTTTCCAAAAGTACAAGGCCAAGGGGGTCGAGTCCGACTTTGTGGCGCGCTATTATGCCATGGTGGAATGGTTTGATGAAACCTGCGGCCAGCTGATGGACCGCATTGAACAGAAGGGGCTGCTGGAGAACACGCTGTTCGTGTATGTGGCGGACAACGGCTGGATCCAAGATCCGAAGTCCGCAGGCTATGCTCCGCGCTCCAAACAATCGGCCAATGAGGGAGGCATTCGTCAGCCGATCATGTTCTCCTGGCCTGGAGTGATCCAGCCCGGCAGCCGCGGCGAGCAGCTCTGCTCCAGCATCGACATCGTCCCCACAGCCCTGGCCGCTTCTGGCGTGGAAGTGCCCAAAAGCCTTCCAGGGCTCAATCTTCTGCCTGTGCTGAAATCAGGGCAACCGACCCCGCGCAACGAAGCCTATGGCGAAACCTTTGCCCATGACGTGGCCAACATCGACCAGCCTGAGGACACCTTGCTCTACCGCTGGGTGGTGGAGGGCAAATGGAAGCTGCTGCTGACCTACGATGGCAAGCTCGACCGCTATGCCAGCAGCCATCCGCGCACAGAAAAGCGTCCTCAGCTTTTCGACCTGCTCGCAGATCCCCATGAAGACCGGAACCTGGCTGCCAGCCATCCAGAGATCGTCAAAAGGCTGGCCGACAAGCTCCAGGCTTGGTGGCCGGTGACCCGGCGTCAGGTGCTGACCCAGTGGACAGACGAGCCCGGCACATGGAAATGACCGGGCTGGACGCCTGACCAAGCAGGATCACGTGCTTCAGTGTGGTTCGTAGTTCACCGGTTCCTCGGTGATCACGACATCATGAGGATGGCTTTCCTTGAGGCCGCCCGCCGTGATCCGGACAAACCGGGCTTTGGCACGCAGTTCCTCCAGGTTGTCCGCGCCAACATAGCCCATGCCGCTTCGGAGGCCGCCCATCAGCTGGAAAACCACATCGCCCAAGGGGCCTTTGAAAGGCACGCGTGCCTCAACGCCTTCGGGAACGAGCTTGCCGGAGCTGTTTTGACCATAGCGATCCCCTGCGCCTTTGCGCATGGCCTTCAGACTGCCCATGCCACGATATTCCTTGAAGGTGCGCCCCTGCCATTTGACCATGTTGCCCGGGCTTTCCGCCGTGCCAGCCAGCAGCGAGCCCAGCATGACGCAGTCAGCACCACCGGCGAGGGCCTTGACGATGTCTCCTGAATAACGAATGCCGCCATCGGCGATGACGGTGATGCCACGCTCACGACAGACGGAGGAAACCTCCTGCACGGCCGTGAACTGGGCCATTCCGACGCCAGAAATGATGCGGGTGGTGCAGATCGAGCCAGGGCCGACGCCCACCTTGATGGCTGAAGCTCCGGCGCTGATGAGATGCAGAGCACCGTCAGCCGTGACGACGTTGCCAGCGACGATGGGGATGCCTGCGCCGACCTTGGCGCGCAGCCTTTCAATCACCGAGGCCACCCGGGTGGTATGGCCCGTGGCTGCATCAATGAAAAGAGCATCGGCACCAGCAGCGACCAGTGCGGCACCACGGTCCGCGCAATCATCGCCCACGCCCACGGCCGCACCCACGCGGAGCTGACCGTTCTTGTCCTTGGCGGCATGGGTGAAGGTGTTCCGCTTGGTGACGTCCTGCTTGGTGATCAGGCCGGCCAGCCTGCCCTCGGCATCCACCAACGGCAGCTTCTCAATCCGGTGGGTGTAAAGGATCTTCAGCGCCTCCTCAAAGCTTGTGTTGGCCGTTCCCGTGGCCAGACGTTCACGAGGCGTCATGATGGCCGAGACAGGGGTCTTTTCATCCTCGATGTACCACATGTCACGACTGGTGACCATGCCGACCAGCTTGTTGTCCGGATCCACGACCGGGAAGCCGCTGACACCCTTGTTCTGCATCAGCCACTGGAGCTCGCCCAGTGTCGTCTCAGGACGCACGGAGTGCGGGTTCTGAATGACGGTGTTTTCAGAACGCTTCACCCTGGCCACCTGCTCGGCCTGGTAATCAATCGGACAGTTGCGATGGATGACGCCCAGACCGCCTTCGCGGGCCAGCGCTATGGCCAGCTCGGACTCCGTCACGGTGTCCATTGCCGAAGAAAGCACTGGGACATTCAGGCGGATGGAACCGCCAAAGGTGGTGCTGATGTCCACATCACCAGGGAGCACATCGCTCAACCCGGGCAGGAGCAACACATCATCAAAACTGAGTGCAAGAGAAGGTAGATCGCCCATAGGCCATCTAATCAGCACTCAGGGCGCTGTCACGCAGAAATTGAGGTCCGCTCAAGGACGGTAAATGCGTGCCTTGCCGGTGTAGGCGTCGATCTGGATGCAGTAGTAGTTCGGAGGCGGAATGACGCCCGAATTCACGTTCTGGGTCTCGACGAGGGTAAAGAAGCTGGTGGCCAGAGGCGGGACCGTGTAGGCGAGCGCGGTGGCCTGGGCTGTGGTGCCGGGCGTGCTGCTGTTGAGCAGACGGCAGCTGCCATCCGGATAATAGCGCAGGGCTGCATACTCCACGTCTGCCCCATCCCCGCCTGAACCCGGCACAAAGACAAAGTCGCCTGCAGCATTGGGCTGCTGTGCGGCGGTAGTCTGGAGCACGGGCGAAAGCTGCTGTTCGGGTGCCATCACAATGCCAGATTCGAAGTAGTAGGGCTCAGAGATGGCCTGGGCAGAACCTCCGCTGGGCGTTTCCACGACCTGATAAGCATAAAAAAGGCTCTCCGTCGGCCGGTCTGACGAGGTGTTCACATACTTGTAGAAGCGCATCTCCACCTCCTTGCTGCGGGCGATCGCCTCCTGCTGCGCGAGACTGAGGCGGTTGAGAAGGCTGTCTCCGGCAGAACTCAGACGGGTCGAGCGGATGACGTCCACCAGGGTCGGCGTCGCCAGGGCGATCAACAGCGCAATGATGCCAACGACGGTCAGCATCTCGACAAGGGTGAAGCCAGGGGTGACTGGTCGGTCAGTGCAGCGCTTGGTGTGCATAGCTAGGAATAATGAATCCAGTGAAGGAAGTGGAAATCACAGGCTCCACTTGGCGCCGCGAATGCTGACCGTTCCCGAAAAAACGCGGTAGTTCAGCCTCTGCGCCTGCAGAAGGGTTGTAATGCTTTTGATGTGGGCGTTCAGCTGGGCAGCATCCGTGAGGATGGGGTTGATCTGATCTCCCAGAGGAGGTTCTCCGCTTCCAGCCCCCGTCTGCTGTTCCAGACGGTCAGCGGAGCGTTCATCAATCGCGACCAGGACCACCTGCACCAGGGGAGGAAGCAGATGCTGCGTGCCCTGCGGCGAGGTGCCGGTGGCATTCGCAATATTGACCGAATTGTACACGAAGTTCGGAGCAATGCTGGTCGGTCCATTGGAATTCGCCGCCTGCTCGGCCTGCGTCTGGGCTTCACGGCGTGGCGAGATGATCAGGGCCACGATGTTGTCAGCCACAGGCCTCGTAGTGGGGATCATGCCCTGGGCAGCTTCCTCAGGCTGAGCTTCTGCACCCGCTATCCAGGCGGGAGGTGTGGAATTTTTGTCTGCGATGTAGATGGAGTTCAGTTCGGCAGGCGGCGAGAACTCCATCAGGCGATAACGGAACTTGTAGGTGCTCGCAGGGATGAAATCAGGAACCCAGGCTTCATCCGAGGAGAACTGCACGAAATAGCCCCGCGTGCACAACAACCTGTCCAATCCGACATAGGCCGGGTTGTTTGACACCCCCAGCGGAGCCTGGAAGAAGATGGCGTGGCCGGGAGTGAAGGGTGAGCCGCCAGCACCAGGAACCAGGGTCGAGGCCGGGCCGCAGATGAACTGCAGTTCTGACTTCCTCTTGTAGGTGCCTGGACCTGCCGCAGCCGTCTGCGTCTGCACGTTGGCCAGGTAATTGTTCTCGTAGTCAATGTAAGTGTTGAGCGTGGCCTGACTGATGTTGCGGGTCAGGATGTCAAAGGCGGTTCGCGCCTCCTTGAACTGGCTGACACGTGCATTGGAAGCCGACCAGGTGGACTGAACCTGGCCGATGACCTGGGCGCTGATCATCAGCAGGATGGTGAGCACGGCCAGGGAGACCATGATCTCCACAAGGGTGAAAGCCCTTGATCGGCTCCTGACATCAGGCCTGAAACACAAAGTTTTCATGTTGGAAAAGGGTGGAAAGTGAACGGTCAGCAGGAGATCACGGAGCGAATCGCTTCGATTCAATCACCCTGAAACGGTAGTAGTCGTCGAGGGCCGGATGAGTGGCGCTCATGGGATTGCCGGTGGTGTAATCAGCCGCTGTTCCTGCGGCTTCCAGGTCAGCGGTGTCAATGTAGCGCTCAAGCAGGAAGGAGCCTCGGAACTCGCCAGTCACCTCGTCCTCACCGGGCACGAAGCCCAGGACGTTCGATCCACGCAGCGCCTTCTTGAGGGTCTGGGCCCGGACGTGCACACGGAAGGTGTTGGAGCGGGTGGTCAGCTTGGCGTACAGGTTCGAATAAGGCGCTTCACGGGTGTTGTCACCGGTCGGAGCGTGGTTGTTCCAGAAGTTCTTCATCGCATCCTCGCGGTCCTGATAGCCATCCAGCTGGGCTGCCGTCACATTTTCACGGCTCGGATCATTCGCACCCAGGACGGTATTTGGAGCAGCCAAGCCTGATGTGCTGGTCACACTTGGCCGATTACCGCCAGCATTGATGCGGGAGGGGATCAGATGAATCTCACATATCTGCGAGGCCGTGCGGAAGAGGCCGGTGCGCATCTGGCTTGGCAGAGAACCATCACCGGGCTTGCCGGAGACGCCGGAAGGTCCACGGCCCGCCTCATTGGCTCCGAAATTGAAGCGCTCCTCGAACTGCCGCAGGGTGCCTACCACGCGCTGCCCAGCTGCCCGGGCCACCCACCAGGGGCTGTCTGCCGCACCGCTTTCATTGTTCATGCGGTCCACCACGATGGACCGGTGCCATTTCGCGGCAGGCGCGCCGTCTGAGGTGGTTTCGTCATGGAAACGCGGAAGAGCCGAACCACGGTTGCCAAACCCACGACGGACACTCCGTGCACGGCTGTGATCCACATTGGGCAGAGCGGCAAAAAGCTCACCCTTCATGACCGCATGCAGCGCTGTAGCACGGCGGATGTGGGTGAACGGCAGCATCTGGTAGTTCATGTTCACCTTGCCTGCGGTGGAGAGAGGTTCGCTGATGGCATAAGGCTCCACCACTGGCATCCAGAACAGGTCGAGCAGGTAGTGATCCGGAGGTGCAAACTGGCCCGGGTGCCGAAGAGAGCCGCCATTCATCTGAATGTGAGGCCGGAAGAGCAGGTT
>CALDGV010000740.1 GCA_937941745.1 uncultured Prosthecobacter sp.
GTGGATGAAACGCATGTGGGAATCGCGCTCGATGAGCGCATCACTGCGGAAGAACTGGTCAGCATCGCAGCGGCACTAGGCATTGCCACTCCACGTCACAAGCCCGACCTGGATGCTCAAGTGGAGCCGCACTTCTCCGCCTTGCATCAGCGTGAGTCCGGCTTTTTGAGCCATCCCGTCTTCAACCGCTACCACAGCGAGACGGAGATGATGCGCTACCTGCACCGGCTGGAATCCAAGGACATCGCATTGAACCGCAGCATGATCCCCCTGGGCTCCTGCACGATGAAGCTGAACGCCGCTGCCGAAATGATGCCTCTGAGCTGGCCTGAGGTGAATGGCATTCATCCGTTTGCCCCCCCGGACCAGAGTGAAGGCTACCGGGCCATGTTTGCCGAACTGGAGCAGTGGCTGGCCGAATGCACTGGGTTCGACGCCGTCTCCCTTCAGCCGAATGCGGGATCGCAGGGGGAATATGCAGGGTTGCTCGCCATCAAGCGCTTCCATGCTGCACGCGGTGAGGAGCATCGGGATGTCTGTCTCATTCCGACTAGCGCTCACGGCACCAATCCTGCCAGCGCGGTGATGTGCGCCTTCAAGGTCGTTCCCGTGGCCTGTGATGATCATGGCAACATCTCGCTCGATGACCTCAAGGCCAAGTTTGAGGCTCATTCCGGCAAGGTCGCCGCCCTGATGGTGACCTACCCAAGTACTCATGGTGTGTTTGAAGAAACCATCGTGGAGATCTGCCGCCTCGCTCATGAGCACGGAGCCCAGGTGTACATGGATGGTGCGAACATGAATGCGCAGGTGGGCCTTACTTCGCCTGGCAGGATCGGTGCGGATGTCTGTCATCTGAATCTTCACAAGACCTTCTGCATCCCTCACGGAGGCGGCGGGCCTGGTGTCGGCCCTATCGCCGTCGCGGCGCATTTGAAGCCACATCTGCCTGGGCACATCTCCTGGGCAGGCAGGGGAGAGGGGGCTGTTTGTTCAGCTCCGTGGGGAAGCGCCAGCATCTGCACCATCTCCTGGATGTACATCGCCATGATGGGGCCGCAGCTCGTTGAGGCCACGCGTCTTGCTATCTTGAACGCCAATTACATCGCCAAGAAACTGGAGCCGCATTTTCCGACCCTCTACAAAGGTCGGGATGGCTATGTGGCGCACGAGTGCATCCTGGATTTCCGCCACTTTCACAAGGTCACGGTCGAGGATGTTGCCAAGAGGCTGATGGATTTCGGCTATCATGCACCCACGATGAGCTGGCCTGTGGCAGGTACGCTGATGGTCGAACCTACGGAGAGTGAGAGTCAGGCGGAACTGGATCGTTTCTGCGAGGCTCTCGCCTGCATTCATGCCGAGATCCTCGGAGTGGAGGATGGACGTTTCCATGCCACCGACAATCCTTTGAAAAGGGCCCCACACACTGCTGAATTTGTCACCCAGGCGGATTGGACGCATCAGTATGATCGCCAGACTGCTGCCTATCCTCTCAGCTGGGTCCGGGAAGCGAAATACTGGCCGCCTGTCGCTCGTGTGGACAATGTCTATGGTGACCGCAACCTCGTCTGTTCCTGCATTTCGGTAGAGGAAGCGGCAAATTAAGCGGCTCCCGTGAGGTTTCGGGAAAGACCGTTGCGGGTGGTGTATTTCAGGCATGACACCGTGGAGGCAGGTTTGCTAGCCTGCGAAGGAGACCTCGTATTCTTTCGATCATGCGATTCCTTGCATTCACCCTCTTTTGCTTTCCCTGGGTTCTTTCCGCCGAGCCCGTGTCTCTCTTCGACGGCAAAACGCTCGACGGCTGGGACTTCGATCCTGCGATGTGGCGTGTCGAGGACGGTGTCATCACCGGCGGCTCAACGACGGAGAAGATCCAAAAGAACGACTTCATCAGCACAAAGAAGAGCTACCAGAACTTCGAGCTGAAGCTCAAAATCAAGGTCAGCGGCGATCCGAAGACTGGCATGCTCAATAGCGGTATCCAGATCCGCAGCGTTCGCGAGGGCACGGCTATGAGCGGCTATCAGGTGGATTGCGGCGCGGGCTGGTTCGGCAAAATCTACGACGAGCACCGGCGCAACAAGGTCATCTGGGCACCCACGCCCGAGCAGCAGGCCGCGCTCGACAAGGCCATTGATGTCTTCGGCTGGAACGAATACCGCATCCGCGCCGAGGGGACGCGCATTCAGACCTGGATCAATGGCGTCCACTGCATGGACTACACCGAGACCGACCCAAA
>CALDGV010000741.1 GCA_937941745.1 uncultured Prosthecobacter sp.
TTCCAAGCCGCCCAGGCCAGTCCTGCGGCCACCAGCGCCGCTACGGCAAAGCCCGCTGCAGGCGGCAGGTAATAGGTGCTCAGCAGCGAATACAGATTCGTCTCCCCACCTGCCACCACAGGCACCGTCTGGTTCTGGATCACCAGCCAGAACAGCCCGCGGAACACCAGCAGCCCTGCCAGCGTCACGATGAAGGCCGGGATCCGCTCACGCACCACCAGCACCCCCTTCAGCCACCAGATCCCCAGGCCCGTCAGGAGACCCGTCAGCAGCCCTACTGGTGCCGGAAGGCCTGCCTTCGTCGTCAGCACGGTGGCAATCCCGCTCAGCAGCGCCAGTCCGCTCCCCACCGAAAGGTCAATGTGCCCCGGCAGGATCACCAGCAGCATGCCCATCGCCAGCGTCGCCGTGATCGAAAGCTCCGTCATCAGCAGCGAGAGGTTTCGTGCATCCAGAAACTTCGGCTCCACCATCCCGAAAAACACGGCAATCCCCAGCAACGCCAGGGCGATCGAGGAATCACGAAAAGAAAAAGCACGCATCATGGAAAACAGCCTGCCATCTTGAATCCCGCCCGCCGCACCGAACAGGAAAAAATCAGCGGGCTTGCCTCTCCTGCCGGATATCAGAGGCATTCACCCTTGAGCCTGCGCCGCCTTGCCCTGCGGCGACTTTTTCAACTCGAAGAAACGGCCCCTCGCCTGCGTGCAGCGGCCATGAAAACCTCCGCAATGAGAGAATAGGGCCGTTTTTTTTCGCTTCAGAAAGCCAGAGTACTGCCTGTTGCCGTCATTACGGCCTCAGAGCCTTGCTCCTCTCTCCCGGGGCGCGGTTGTCATTCCTCCTGCGGGGCTGTGGGATCGTAGTCCGCCAGGAAATCGGCGAGCAGCCGGATCATCTGGTATTCGTTCAGCCGGTGTGGGGCATCGGGCTGTTCGATCACGGGAACTTCCTTCCAGGCTGGGTAAACTGGCTTGGCCTGCCTGCCTGTCCGGGTTTCCTTGGAAGGCTTCTTCCGCGCCTCTGGGGAGGATGTGACCCTGGGATTCGTGGAGGGGAGGGCATTCATCGGATTCTCCTGGGTAAGTGGCCGCTGAGCGACGTTAGGTTGACCTGATTGTAATACCTAAAAACATCCGAGCTAAAGCCTCTGGGATCCATTGTTTCCATGGGTTAACCTAAAAAGGCGTGGCTGTGCTGGTGTGGTGCCTGCGGCGAGCTGTCTTGACGCAAAGGGGAATCGCGACCATCAGCCGGAGGCGTCGTGCTGCTGCCCACGCTGTTTCCATCACCTCCGAACTGCTGCTCCATGAAGCCCCGCAAATCCTCTCCTGCCGACAAGCTGACTGACCCGGGCCTTTTTGTGCTGCGTGCCGGAGTCGGGCTTTCGATGCTGCTCTGCCACGGCCTGCCCTATTTCAGGAACTTCCAGGAGTCGGCGGCAGGGTTCTACAACTTCTTTGGGATGGGCAAGGAATTGACGCTGGCCCTGACCATCGCTGCAGAGGCTGGTGGATCGGTGATGCTGATTCTCGGCTACAAGGCACGCCTGGCCGCGCTGATCCTGGCGGCCACGATGTCCGTGGCGTTCTTTTATGTGCACGGAGCTGATTTTTCGGGGGAGCAGTCCGGCGAGCTTTCTTTCATCTACCTGCTTTGCTTCACGGCCCTGAGCCTGACAGGGCCTGGACGGCTCTCGATGGATGGTGACTGAGGTTTCGCCTGCAGCTCAGAAGCCTGGGGGGTGGCGTGGGAAGAAGCCGGCGTAACTTCGAGGCCCGGTGCGCCAGCGAGGTCCCTCGGCAGCCGAGCCGCCGCTCGTATCCAGGCGCAGGCCGCAGAGGGTGAGAAAGACATGACTGCCTGGCTTGACCCACAGGGTGATGAACCGTCCGGCGCCCGGCTGGCCATAGGAGGCGAGCTGGGCGGACGTCAGGACACGGTCGAGAAGGCCGGCCTTGATGAGAACGTAGGAGGTGGCGCTGGAGCAGTCGTAGGCAGCGTCTTCGAGCTGGCGATGACCACCGCCGCGGATGTAGGGGCTGCTCTGGAGGTGATTGGCGGCCTGCACGGCATACTGCACCTGCACGGGCAGCTGTCGGGAGCAGGCGGCCTGACCGCCGATCATCTGGATGAGGGGAATGGCCTGCGTCACAGGTCTTGGTGCCCCTGGTGTGGGAAGAGAAGCCATGCCCTGACGGCTTTTCCAGGCCGCCAGCTCCTGGTGATAGTGTCGCAGCTTTTCCTGGTAGGCTCGCAGCTCCTGATAGTAGGCGCGCCAGGGATCAGCCACCGCAGCGATGGCGGGAGACTGCGCAGCCAGCGGCTGGCAGACAAGCAGCAGCATGCCTGCGGAGGCGCGCAGCATGCGGGTCCATGTCCGGCGGAAGTTTTGCACGGACGCCGACTATTCTCATGGGCGCGCGGGAATAACGAATAAAGTAGAGTTAACTCAACGCACTCAAGGGTTAACCTGGACTCGCGGATCGAGTGATGAGAAACCAAGAACCGCAAACGGGGAACACGGAACCGGCAGCGGCTGGAGCGGCTTTGCAGCTTGACGGCAGGGCCGGTAGTGAGCACTTGAGCAGCTCTGATTTTCTCCCAACCGCCTGATTTTCCCCGCCTGTGGCCAAGAAAGCATCCTCCAAGTCCGAAGATTCCTCACCCATCCTCGCCGACAGTGCTCCGATCGTGGAGATGCCGGTGGACGTGCATTACAGCAACTGGTTCCTGGAATATGCCAGCTATGTGATCCTGGAGCGTGCGGTGCCGCACATCTACGACGGCTTGAAGCCCGTGCAGCGGCGCATCCTGCACTCCATGGACGAGCTGGAGGATGGCCGCTACAACAAGGTGGCAAACGTCGTGGGCAACACGATGAAGTATCACCCTCATGGGGATGCCAGCATCGGCGATGCGATGATCCAACTCGGCCAGAAGGACCTGCTGATCGACACCCAGGGGAACTGGGGCAACACGCTGACCGGTGACAATGCTGCCGCGCCCCGATACATCGAGGCACGGCTTTCCAAGTTTGCCCTGGACGTGGTGTATTCGCCCAAGGTGACAGAATGGGCGGCAAGCTACGATGGCCGCAACAAGGAGCCCATCACGCTGCCGGTGAAGTTTCCGCTCCTGCTCGCCCAGGGCGTGGAGGGCATCGCCGTGGGGCTTTCCTGCCGGATTCTGCCGCACAACTTCATCGAACTCTGCGAGGCGAGCATCGCCGCGCTGCGTGGTGAGGAGGTGAACCTCGTGCCGGACTTTGCGACGGGCGGCATCATGGATGCTACGGATTACAACGGCGGCCTGCGTGGAGGCCGGATCCGCGTGCGGGCGAAAATCGTGCCCGGTGAAAAGAAGAACACGCTGCGCGTGGTGGAGATCCCCTACGGAACCACCACGGGTGGGATCATGGACAGCATCGTGGCCGCGAACGACAAGGGGAAGATCAAGATCGTGCGTGTGGACGACAACACGGCAGAAACGGCGGAAATCGTCATCCAGCTGACTCCAGGCGCGGATGTGGACCAGACGATCCAGGCACTTTATGCCTTCACGGACTGCGAGGTGTCCATCGCTCCCAATGCGGTGGTGATTCAGAACGACAAGCCGCGCTTTCTGACGGTGAACGAACTGCTGAAGGAGAGCGCCGAGCACACCAAGACCATCCTGCGTCAGGAACTGGAGATCGTCCTGGGTGAGCTGGAGGACCGCTGGCACTTTGCGAGCCTGGAGAAAATCTTCATCGAGAACCGGATCTACCGGAAGATCGAGGAATGCGAGACCTGGGATGCCGTGATCGAGGCCATCTGGAAGGGCTTGAAGCCCCACCTGGGCCTGCTGAAGCGCGAGGTGACGAACGATGACGTGGTGAGGCTGACGGAGATCAAGATCAAGCGCATCTCGAAGTTCAACAGCTTCGAGGCGGACAACTACATCAAGGAGCTGGAGGAGGACATCGCCGGTGTGGAGAAGAACCTCAAGCAGCTCACGCGCTTTGCGATCGCCCACTTTGAGCGGCTGAAGAAGACCTACGGCCCTGGCCGTGAGCGCCGGACGGAGATCACGACCTTTGACCGCGTGGCGGCAGCGGAGGTGATCCTGGCCAATGAGACTCTGTACCTGGATGCGAAGGAAGGCTTTGCCGGCACGGGACTGAAGAAGGAAGGGGAGCCGCTGTGCAAGTGCTCGACCCTGGACGATGTGATCTTCTTCACCCGGGACGGCACGATGACGGTGACGAAGGTCTCGCCGAAGTTCTTCGTGGGCAAAAACCCGGAGTACATCAATCTTTTCAAGAAGGACGAAGAGGCGGTGTACACACTCATCTATCGTGACGGCAAGAACGGCCCGGTGATGGCGAAGCGCTTCCGCATCGGAGGCATCACGCGTGACAAGCAGTATGTGCTGACCCGAGGCACTCCTGGCAGTCTGGTGCTCTTCTTTGCCCGGCATGAGACGGAGGAGGCGAGCAACGCGCAGAACCTGCTGGTGCATCTGAAGCCAGCGCTCTACCTGCGCCAGATGCAGCTGAAGTTCCCGGTGGCGGCGCTGGCGATCAAGGGCCGCGACAGCCTGGGCAACATCGTGACCAAGCACGCCGTGGACCGCATCGTGAACGAGCGAAAATCGGCCGAGCCGCAGGCCTGAGCCCATCTCAAGGCTTCAGTTCACCCAGGCGGAGCTCCTTTTCGATCCGGGGCTGTCCCTCCACATCCAGGATGCGGAGAGTCAGCGTCGGGTCGGCTGCTTTCCAGTCGATGTGCAGAGTGCCCACATTTGGCTGATGGAAGGTCTTGGGCAGGCTGCGATTGGCATTTGCCGTGGGTGTGCCGCGAGAGTGCACCTGGGTCATCGAGCTGGCCGTGAGGTCATGCAGAGGGTAGGGGACGTCCTGGCGGTAGGTGGAGAACTCGCACCAATGGCGGTCGCCGCTGAGGAAGAGCACGCCAGAGGCACCAGTGCTGCGGATGAGATCGACCAGGCGGCGCTGCTCATGAGGGAAATTGGCCCAGCTTTCACTTCCGCTCGCCTCGGCAGCAAACTGGATGCTGGTGATGATGAGGCGGAGTTCCGCGGGCTGGCGGAGAACGCCCTCCAGCCACTTCCATTGATCGGGGCCAAGGAGGGTGGTACTGGTGTCGGTATGGGGAATGCTGGTCCCTCCGGGGCTGCCTTGGTCTTTGGGCACCTTGTTCAGAGGGCTGCGAAAGTAGCGGGTATCTAGCAGGACGACCTGGGTGCGCCTTCCTTCCGGGCCGAAGGTGCGCATCTGATACACCCCCTCCTGCTGGCGGCGAGGAGAGGACGCGGGCTCGCCGAGCCAGTTCCAGAATTCGGTCTGGGATTCCTTGCGTTTTGGGTAGTCGGCGCCGCCGTCGTTCACGCCGTAATCGTGGTCGTCCCAGGTGGCGAGGATGGGTGCCTTGGCACGGAGAGCCTGGAAAAAGCTGCTCTGAGCCAGGGCCTGGTATTTGGCGCGCATGACACTCATGTCCGAGGTGTCGGCGTAGATGTTGTCCCCCATGAAGAGGAAGAGGTCCATGGGCAGGGTGGCGGTGCGGTCGAGCATGGGATGCTCGGTTGTGTTGAGGCAGGAGCCAAAGACGACATCGCGCAGAGGTTCGGAGGGCCTGCCTAGCTCAAAAGGGAAGCTGGTTTCGCCAGGAAAAAGCACGGAGAACTTGGGATCTTGGAGCCCTTCGAGGTAGTTGCGAAACACCACGGCGAGCGGGGTCGCCTTCGTCGCCCGAATACGCCAGGCGGTGCTGCCAGCAGGTACGCGGGTCTGCCAAGTGCCGGTGAGGACGACGATGTCCTCTTCGGTCGTCAATGGGGCTTGGGCCTGTCCGGTGAAGTCAAAGGTGAACTCAGGGGTCACTGGGCCGCTGGGATCGAACATGAACTCCACATAGCGTCGGGCCAGGTCGGCCGCCTTTTGCTTCATTTCTGCCCGAGCGGCTGGGCTCATGCCGGGCAGCACGGCGTTAAGGAGGGAGGGTTCCGCATTGGGATCCGCAGCAAAGCAACGGGGATCCACTTCCACCGTCACCGTGCAGGAGCCATCCTGGCTGAACCAGGTGCGCACGGGGATGTCAGGCACAGGATGGGCCCCGGCGAGAATCGGAAGCAGCAGGCCGAGGAGGGTGGGAAGAAAGCGCATGGACGGAAATTTGATCTTGTTTTGCAAACGGCAGTTCGATTGAATCGTTCATCAAGACGCAGCACACATCGTTGCTCTACCACCCAACTCCACAAACCTATGAAGAAAGCACTCGCACTGATCGCCGTCTCCACCCTTGCCCTCGGCTCCGCCTACGCGGGTTGCGGCAAGGTCGTCACCAACGAAGGCAAGCTGAAGTCCTTTGACTCCGCCACGAAGAAAGTCGTGGTCGAAGGCAAGGATGGCAAGGCCGCCACCATCACCCTGACCCCCTCCACGAAGGGTGCTGAAGAAGCTGAGAAGCTCGTCGGCAAGAACGTCAAAGTGGACAGCGAGCACGGCAAAGCCACCAGCATCGCCAAGGCCTGATCCGGTCTCTTGAATCGAGATTTCTACGGAAACCCGGCTGAAAAGCCGGGTTTTCTTTTGTCTGAGAGGGTGGAATGTGAACAACTTAGCACCCAAGATGATCGGGCGTTTGACAAGCGGATGCGTCCGGCTAGTCTCCGCGCCCCTGTTTCCGGGGCGGACCCGTTTTCATCTCTGAAAGCCGCTTCGAGACCTGGTGACGTCCTTCGACTCCCCCATCCACGTTTATGCCAAAAAGAACCTATCAAGCCTCCAAGCGCACCCGCAAGAAGCAGTTCGGCTTCCGTGCCCGCATGAAGACCGAGAACGGCCGCGACATCCTTCGCCGCCGTCGCCGCGCTGGCCGCAAGCGCCTTGTTCCCAAGGGCGTCGAAGTGCACTTCAAGCGCCACGTCCAGCAGCACGCCTGATAGCGCGGGATCACGGCGTCTTTTCTGCCCATGCGCCTTCCTTCCCGTCTCCGTTTGAAGGAGTCCCGTGATTTCGCGGCGATCAAGGCGCAGGGGCAAAGCCAGTCGGGCCGGTACTTTGTACTGGCCCTTCTTCGTGATGAGACAGTGCCGGATTTCCGCTTTGGTCTCGTCACCGGCAGGAAGATCGGCAATGCCGTCATTCGCAACCGGGTCCGTCGTCAGTTGCGGGAGATCATCCGGGAAAATCGTGCCGCCATTGCCCCGGGGATGAGATTTGTCACCATCGCCCGCTGGCGGGCCCCTCAGGCAGAGTTTGCGCAACTTCGGGA
>CALDGV010000742.1 GCA_937941745.1 uncultured Prosthecobacter sp.
GCAGAGGACTCATAAGCCTTTGGTCGGGAGTTCAAATCTCCCCTCTGCCACCACCTTGATTCAATCCCCGCATGGTGGTGGGCGGACACAAAAAAGCGGCCCGAAGGCCGCCTTGACTCTGAACCGCCTGAAAGCGGGAGTACAATGCCCGATCACTTCTTTGGCGTGGGCGGCTGCTGTTTGGGATAGCCTTCGAGCTTCACGACGCTGACGGCGCTTTCGGTGGGAAAATCAGCCGGGACAGCGGCGGTGCGCTCGACATTGCCGGTGGCGACCCACTCGGTGCCGCGTTGCAGGAGAGTGTAGAAGCCACGATCCAGCATCGAGTAGTCGGCGTGGCCGAGCGTGGTGTGAAACACGCGGCCCTTGTGGTAGGCGAGCACCAGGTTGTTCGGCTCGTTCATCGCGGTGAGGTCGGACACTGCGGTGCTGAGGATTTCCACGTTCTCGCCCGGGCCGCGCAGCTTGCTGTAGAGCTCGTCCTTGGCATGCAGCCAGCGTTTTGGCAGACCGCGCATGATCGGATGGTCCGGGCTTTGGGTTTCGACGACGAACTCATGCTGCGGACCGTGCGCGCCGCCGTTGCCAGCGCTGGTGTCGCGGAAGAGCTTGCCGTCCTTCACATAGAGCCAAGGGCCGCTTTTCTCATTGCGACCGCCCCAGCCACCGACGCCGATCATGTCGTTGTATTCCTTCCAGTCAGGGAAGGAATTGTTCGCCGCATGCACGGAGACGAAGCCGCCGCCATCGGCCACATACCTCGTGAAGGCATCGCGCACGTTCTGCGGCCAGGGTTCGCCGTTGTAGTTGCTCACCACGGCCTGATAGCTGGTGAACTCCGGCTTCCACGCATGCCAGGCCTCCACAGGCGATCCCTTTGGCGGTGTCGTGCTCACTTCGACGGTGAAAGCACCGCTGCCTTCCAGCGCGTCCTTGAGCACGGGCGTGGTGATGTCCCACTTGTGGTTGTTTTGACCGTCAATGATGAGGACTTTCAGCTTGTCGGCAGCCTGAAGGCTGACGGCGGCAAAAACGAGGCATGAGAGTAGGATGGAGCGCATAGTGGGGCAGTTGCTATCAATTCGCCGTGTTCTTGGCAAGAACGAACATGGCCTCGGCTCCGTAATTCATCTTGACCCCTTGCTCCGCTCCCGCCCACAGTGCGGCTCTCCCATCTGATGTCCCTGCTCCTTGCTGTACTGATTTACCTGAACCTGCTGCTGATCCTCGCGGTCGTCTCCGCCTCGGAGACCGCGATCCACAGCGCACGGGATGTGGAGGCGCAGCTCCTCGCCGCCGGTGAGGGCGCGGTGGCGAAAAAACTCCGTGCCATCACCGCCAACCCCTTTGCGCAGCTTCACCGCGCTCTGTTGCTCTCTGCCGCGCTGAATCTCGCGCTGGCTGCACTCGGCCTTTGGATCGTCACCGGGCCGCTACGCTCGCAAGGCTGGAATCCGTGGATCGCTTCATCCGTGCTGTTCTTGGCAACGGTCCTGCTAGGAGACATGGCTCCAAAATTTTTTGCCGCGCGTGCGCCCTCCGTGGTGCTGCTGGGTAGTTTGCGTCTGCTGAACCCGCTGCGCGTCGTGCTCGATCCGCTCGTCACCTTCACCGACCGCGCCACCGACCTGGTGCTGCAAAAGTTTGTCTCCCGGCATGTGAAGTCCCGGCTCCCAGTCACCCGCGACGAGTTTGAGACGCTCGTCGAAATGCGCCAGGAGCAGGGCATGCTGGACAACGACGAGAGCGCCATGATCCAGGAGGCGCTCGACATCGAGGCGCTCACCGTGCGCGACTGCATGATCCCGCGCGTCGATCTCGCGCTCATGAGCAGCGAGGACTCCGAGCAGAAAACCGCCGCCATGCTGGAGAAAGCGGCCAGCCGTTTCGTCATCGTTTATGGCGAGACGCCGGACTCGGTCGAGGGCGTCATCAACATTGGCGCGTGGAAGCTGGCCAACCGCCCGCCGTGGCGCACCCTGCTGCGCCCGCCGGCCTTCGTGCCGGAAACCATGCCCGTGCTGGAGGCGCTGGACCATCACCTGCCAGACGACGACTCACCGGCGCTCATCGCGGATGAGTACGGCGGCCTGGAAGGCATGATCACACGCCGCGAGGTGGCCGACTGGCTGCTCTATGAGGCCGCGCCATGGCAGGGCGAGGAGGCCGAGATTCGCGATCTCGGCGCCGGACGCTACCTGCTCGATGGCGGCACCCGCCTGGATCATCTGCGCGAGGAGCTTGAACTCGATTTCGATGCCGGCGGCATCGACACCATCGGCGGACTCGTCTTCAACCAGCTCGGCCATGTGCCGAAGGCGGGCGAACGCATCACCATCGGCAATGCCGAGATCAAAGTGCGCCGCGTCGTGCGCGCTCGCATCCAGGAGCTGGAGCTTCGCCGCAAAGCCGCACCAGTGGATGAATCCATCGACATCTGACCAGCCCCCCTTCTCAATCACACCCTCACCGCTCCAAGCTCTGATTTTCGTCATTCGTCATTCTGATTTCGTCATTACCCCATGACCTGGCTCCTTCTCATCGTCTGCCTCGCGCTTTCTTTCATGCTCTCCGGCCTGGAGAGCGCGGTGCTGGCCGTGAGCCGCGTGCGCGTGCGCCATGCCGCGAGCGAAGGCGACCGCCGTGCCCGCGGCCTGCTGCCGCTGCTGGAGGATCGCGATGCGCTCATCGGCTGCATCACCGTCGCGAATCACCTGACGAACCTGCTCGCCTTCCTTCTCATCGCGCTGCCGGTCATTCGAAATGCCAGCCTGTGGGGCTTTGTGCTCGCCTTCTTCGCCGCACTGCCGGTTTTCCTCATCGGCCTGGAAGTGATGCCGAAAAAACTCTTCCACCGCTATCCGTTCCGCTCACTACGCGCGGTTTCGCCGCTGGTGCATCTTGTCGGGTTCGGTCGTCCGCTGTTCCGCGCCTTCGCGCTGAAAAAAACGGCTGCCGAGAGCGCTGAAGCGCCCAGC
>CALDGV010000743.1 GCA_937941745.1 uncultured Prosthecobacter sp.
AGCAGGCCGCGCCTGCCCTCTCGCACCTGCTTCACATAATCATTGTAGCCATCCACGATGGCCTTTGGCCAAATTTCGGCGATTGCTGGATAGTAGGACCAAGTCTCCAGAATCATGGTTCCGGAGTCAAAATCCCGCATTCTTACTTTTTCAAGGAACTTGTCGGTCAGTGTCTCATAATTGGTATAGCCTTCAGTCAGACCAAGGCGGGTGGCCGTATGCTCCTGCACTACTCGATTCAGGAAGCTGCGTCCAAAATGCTTCATGTGAGCCTCATATTCCTCCGAGGATTTAATTGGAAGTCCAAGGGTATGCACCTTCACCAAGGCACGTGTGTAATAAATCGAGCGGCTATACACATAGTACAACAGACCGGCGGCCAAGCCAAGCACCATCAACAGATACATGAGCTTAAGGTGTCGCAGAAAGCTTAGGGCCACTGCCACCATTTTCTGCCACCTCGCTCCGAAATTTTCTTTTGGATTGGCTGATTTCATGACCAAATGGATCTAAGAATGTGTGCTAAAAATTCACCACTGCATATTGCCACGAAGTCTCAGAAGCCAAATCCGAGTGTCTTTTGAGGAACCTTGATGATGTCGCCCGATTGCAGTTCGACATCGTTGGCGTGACCCTCCTCTACTGCGTTGAGGTCAACGGGAATGGTAAAATTGCCCTGGTCCACGGTTTTTCTAACGATGGACACCTTCTTTTTGTTGGCAAAGGAGGTGAAACCACCCGAATGAACCACAGCGTCCAGGCAGGTGATGCGACGCCCTCGCACGCTGGGGATTTCCATGAGACCTTGCTTCGCCACCTGTCCGTGGATGTAAACGGCGACTCGAGGGCGACCAGCGTCATCCACCCCGTCACCGAAGACCATGGTGGTGTCCACAATGACCGTGGCTTCTTTAAGTTGCGATTTTTGGAGTCGATTTTTGACATCCGCCTCGATTTCCTTGGTGGTTTTGCCTGCGGCGACAATCCTGCCCAGCCGGGAAATGATCACATCACCTGTCTGGCGCACCGGATACTTGCCGTCCAGGGTGGGATCCTCCAGGACATACAACTCGAGAGTGTCACCTGGACGGAAGGTGAAGCCTGGACCTGACTCCCGGGCCGTGCCCGACTGGCTTCTCCACGGCTGATCAGCGATGCCGTCTGTGACAGGATTTGAATCTGCGCATGCGGACAAAACGAAACAAAGGGCTAAAAGCGAAAAGTTGCGGAGGCGGCGAATAGGCATAAATATTTTGCAGTGCTCGAATGAGCGTTCACCATCACCTTGTGCTCAACATTTGCAATCATGAGTTGTGTTCCCATGTTGGACTCTGAATATCCACGATGACTATGCAGGTTGGGGAGGGATGTCGTGATCGGCGGGGATAGCTTGGCTGCTACTGCCCCAATCTGATCATGAGCTGAAACATACATTGACAGCGCACAGATTGTTGTGAATGACTGCAAGCGTTTAATTTTTTCTAAACGATGGTAACAGCACCTCATTCCTCCGGCTCCTCCACGGGGAGATCATGGTCGCGTGAACAAAAGCGTTTTATCCACGCCACTGGCAGCACGTCGCATGGATTCGGGCTGGGGCGTTTGGTCGGCAGGATTTACGCCTTGCTGCTCCTGGAATCAAAGCCGCTGTGCCTGGACGACATCATGCGCAGGCTTTGCATCAGCAAGGCCAGCGCCAGCATCACACTGCGGCGGCTCGCGGCTTGGAAATTGGTGCGGCGCACTGAGGAAGAGAAGGGGCGGCGTGATTTCTATCAAATCGAGGCTGACTTTTCGAAAGTGCTCCGTGGGGGCCTTGTCCCTCTCGCTGCCAGCAAACTGGCCAGCGCGGGCCAGATGCTGGAGGGCATGCTGGGTGCGCTGCCCGATCTCCAGCCTGCCGGGCGCGGTGGTGTGCGCCAGCGTCTCCAGGAGGCCAAGGAGCTTCAGGAAAAGCTCTCTTTAGTTCTGCAAAGCGGCCTCTTCTCGAGATTTTTGCAGTGAATTTTCCCTGGGTTTGAAGACCGGGACCTCCATCCACGAAAGCCTGCTCCGGCCACCCCACGGTGACCAAGGGCGGCAGCTTGCTGACTTTGAATCTTTCGACCTGCTTTGAATACCAGCATGAAAGGCATTCTCCTTGCCGGCGGTTGTGGAACAAGGCTTGCGCCCATCACTAGGGCGATCAGCAAGCAACTCCTGCCGGTCTATGACAAGCCGATGGTCTATTATCCCATGTCGGTTCTGATGCTGGCCGGAATCCGAGACATTTTGCTCATCTCGACTCCAGACGACTTGCCTCTCTATCGCAGACTGTTGGGCGATGGCTCACGGTTTGGAGTTCGTATGTCGTATGCGGAGCAACCGCGTCCCGAGGGCTTGGCTCAGGCGTTCCTCATTGGAGAGGAGTTCATCGCGGGTGACCCTTGTGCCTTGATCCTGGGGGACAATCTCTTTTACGGCCAGGGTTTTTCCCCTAAGCTCCAGATTGCTGCCATGAGACCGGGGGCCACTGTTTTTGGCTATCAGGTCAACGATCCCGAACGTTTTGGAGTTGTCGAGTTTGGTGATGATGGCCTGGCGGTCTCCATTGAAGAAAAACCGCAGCGCCCACGCTCAAATTTTGCCGTAACCGGTCTTTACTTTTATGACGAGCAGGTGGTGGACATCGCCAAAAAAGTTCGCCCTTTCCCACGTGGAGAACTGGAAATCACCTCAATCAATCAGGAATATCTACAGCGTGGTCAGTTGCATGTGGAGCAATTAGGGCGAGGCCACACGTGGCTTGACACCGGAACCATCGATTCCCTTCTGGAGGCATCTCAGTTCATCCGCACCATTCAGCATCATCAGGGCTACTTGGTGGCCTGCCTGGAGGAGATTGCCTTTCAGGCGGGTTGGATCGATCGCCAAGCTCTTCAG
>CALDGV010000744.1 GCA_937941745.1 uncultured Prosthecobacter sp.
GGAAAGATGGAATGTCTCAAGCGACGGCCACCTGGGGCAGCTTCCAGACCTTGTTGGCATACTCCAGGATGGTGCGGTCGGAGCTGAAAAAGCCGACGCGGGAGGTGTTGAGCACAGCCATCTTGGTCCACTGCTCAGGTGTCTTGTAGGCGGCATCCACCCTGGCCTGGGCATCCACATAAAACTGGTAATCCGCAAGGCAGAGGTAGGGATCGCCATGCTCCAGCAGGCTGTCGCGCAGCGGCTTGAAGTCGTTGGCATTGCCCGTGAAATAATCGCTGCCAATCCAGTCAATGACGGCCCTCAGGTCTTCATTGCTCCAGTAGTATTCCCAAGGGTTGTAGCCACGTGCTTTGAGATCCGTGACCTGTTCAACAGTGAGCCCGAAGATGAAGATGTTGTCGTCACCCACCTCTTCAGCGATCTCGACGTTGGCACCGTCGAGGGTGCCGATGGTGAGGGCCCCGTTGAGGGCCAGCTTCATGTTGCCGGTGCCGGAGGCTTCCTTGCCTGCTGTGGAGATTTGCTCACTCAAATCAGCGGCTGGGATGATTTTCTCGGCCACGGAGACACCGTAATTCGGCAGGAAGACCACCTTCAACTTGTCGCCAACACGGGGGTCATTGTTGATCTTGGAGGCGACGGCGTTGATTGCGTGGATGATGTTCTTGGCGAGGAAGTAGCCGGGCGCGGCCTTGGCGCCGAAGACGAACACACGCGGATGGAAGTCGGCCCCAGGGTTGTTGAGGATGGACCGGTAGAGCGTGACGATGTTCAGCAGGTTGAGGTGCTGACGCTTGTATTCATGCAGACGCTTGATCTGCACATCGAAGAGCGCATCCGGGCTGACATGCACGCCGCAGCAGTCCTGGATGATCTTCGCCAGGACGACCTTGTGCTGCCGCTTGATGAAGCGGTAGCGCTCACGGAAGGACGCATCATCGGCAAAGGCGTCGAGGGCACGAAGCTTGGAGGCATCCTTCTTCCAGCCTTCGCCAATGCTTTCCGTGATGAGGGCGGAGAGCTGCGGATTGCACACGTCCAGCCAGCGGCGGAAGGTGACCCCGTTGGTGATGTTGATGAAGCGCTCGGGATAGAGTTCGTAGAACTCGGGGAAGAGGCGTTCGCAGAGCAGGCGCGTGTGGAGGGCGGCCACGCCGTTCGTGGCATGGCCTCCGAGCACGGACATGTGCGCCATGCGGACATACTTGCCCCCGCGTTCGTCGATGAGCGAGAGAGCGCGCTTCTTGCTGCTGTCCCCGGGCCACTTGGCTTCGACGTCACCCTCCAGGAACTGGGCATTGATCTGGTAGATGATCTGAAGGTGGCGCGGCAGCACGCGTTCAAACAGGCCCACGGACCACATTTCGAGGGCTTCGGGCAGGAGGGTGTGATTGGTGTAGCTGAAGGTCTCCTGGCAGATCTTCCAGGCCTGTGCCCAGGGAAGGCCTTCCTCGTCGAGGAGGATCCGCATGAGTTCAGGAATGGCGACAGCCGGATGAGTGTCGTTGAGCTGGATGGCAGCTTTGGAAGGGAATTCACTCCAGGGCAGGTTGTAGCCTCCCTTGAACCTCCGCACGATGTCTGCCAGCGAGCAGGCGACAAAGAAGTACTGCTGCACAAGGCGCAGTTCCTTGCCGGATTCCGTGGCATCATTCGGGTAAAGCACCTTGGACACCGTCTCGGCGATGGCCTTTTCCCTCAGCGCTTCAATGTAGGAGCCTTCGTTGAAGACCTGGAAGTTGAAGTCTTCATCCGCCTGGGCCTGCCAGAGCCGAAGGACGTTCACGGTGTGGCTGTCGTAGCCAACGATGGGGATGTCCCAGGGCAGGCCAAGCAGGCACTTGGTGTCGATCCATTCGGAGTGAGGATTGCCGTGGTCGTCAAACTTCTGGATGACGCGTCCGTAGAGATGGATTTTCTGCCTGTAGGAAGGGCGGGCGATCTTCCAGGGGGAGCCATCGCGCATCCAGGCGTCAGGATGTTCCACCTGCCTGCCATTGATGAACTCCTGGCGGAAAAGGCCGAACTCGTAATGGATGCCGTAGCCGATGGCGGGGAGGTTCAGCGTGCTCAGCGAATCCATGAAGCATGCAGCGAGGCGTCCGAGACCACCGTTGCCAAGCCCCATGTCCGGCTCGTTCTGGAGCAAGGCATCAAGATCCTTGCCCATGTCCTTCAGCGCCTGCTTCACTGGTTCGTAGAGGCCGGAATTGCGGAGATTGTTCTCCAGCAGGCGTCCCATGAGGTATTCGAGCGAGAGGTAGTGGATGCGGCGCACCCCTGACTTGCGATGCAGCGCACGGGACTTCGTGGCGCTGTCCATGACTCGGTCGCGCACGGCCAGACAGGTGGCCACCCACCAGTCGTTGGCACTGGCACTGTCCGCGTAGGCTCCCAGAGTGAAGCGGACGTGGTTGATGATGGAATTTTTGATGGCTTCGGGCGTGTTGCCGAGATCGCAGGGGGCGGGAGTCATGGGAAAGGGGAGGTTGGAATCACCAGGTGATCCATTTCGGCAGCTCAGCGGGTGCGATGACCAGCGTGATTTCGCCTTTGGGTGTCCTGGCTTGGTAGTGAGAAAGCACTTGCTGTGCCGGGCCGCGCTGGAATTCCTCAAACTTCTTTGTCAACTCCCGCGCCACGACGACCCGATGGTCGGGCTTGGCGGCTGCGATCATGGCCAGGGTGTCCACCAAGCGATAGGGGCTCTCGAAGTACAGGCTGGTGGCTTCCCGCTGAAGGGCGGCGAGCAGCTCCTTTTCACGCTGGCCCTTCTTGTGGGGCAGAAAGCCGCCGAAATAAAAGGGCACGGTGGGCAGGCCGCTGGCGGCAAGGGCGGTCAGCACGGCACTCGGACCTGGCAGGCTTTCGACCTTCAGGCCGGCGGCGACGACGCTCTGCACGAGCCTCTGGCCCGGGTCGGAGACCGTGGGCATGCCGGCGTCCGAGATAAGTGCGACGCTGCCTCCCGCCTGCAGATGCGCAATGAGTTCGGGGATGCGCCTAGCCTCGTTGTGTTCATTCAGGCTGACGAGACGGGCCCGGATGCCGTGGTGGCTGAGCAGGCGGCCAGAATGCCGGGTGTCCTCACAAGCGATGAGGTCCACGTTTTTCAGCACTTCCAGGGCTCGGAGGGTGATGTCGGCCAGGTTGCCGATGGGAGTGGCAACCAAGTGAAGTGCTCCGCCGAGGCTGTTTGGCGTGATCTCGACCGCCTCAAGCGGCTCAAAGGCTTCTTGAACCTCATCTTGAGGTTCTGCGGCGTTCTCCGATTCCTCGTCCGTGCTCACCAGCCTTCAGAAATCTCGTTGGCGAGGTTGGTCGCGAGACGCTGGGCGGCGTCGTCGAGAGCCTGGGCCTCGGAGTTCTGGACGTTGGAGTCGAGAATCACGTAGGACAGGCCGTTGGCGGCACCCACATGGATAGGACGACCCGAGGCGGTGTCACGGATGACGAAGCTCGCGGCAAGACGCATCTGGAGCTGTGAGGTGCGCAGCACGTTGCGGCGCACGGAGCGGAACTGGGATCGGTCCACCTTGGAAATCGTGCCTTCGAGAACAGCTTCGGCGTCGTCCTTGGATACGATCTGATAAGATCCGTCCATCTGGATCTGCTTGATGAGGGAATTGGTCACCACCGAGGAGAGGCGCGGCTCCAAGGTCTGGTTTTCGAACGTGGGCACGTGCAGTTTGGTGATGCCGACGAGGTGCTTGGGCTTCTGACCACCGAGCTGGTAGCCGGCACATTGGCAGAGGACGAAAGTGGCGGCGAGCGCGAGCAGAAGGCGAGGATTCATTCGGGGAGAGTGCTTGGGCTGGGTGCGGCAGTGGACGAACGGAGGGTGGCGCAGACTGCTAGGAGTGGTGGGGATGATTTTTTCCTCATCCTAAGCTCCCAGATCGGGCCGGTCAGGGCTTTGGAGGCACAGGAAGCTGTCCCGAAGGAGGTGCTGGAGCCGTGGCCGGAGCCGCAGGAACGGGCAGCAGAGCAGGCTTTTCTTCGGTCACAGGAGGCAGCAGGGCTCCAGGGGTCGGAGTGGCACCTGGCTTGGTCGGGAGGCTGGGTTCGGAGAGGGGAATGGGCAGGAAGTTGTCATCACCCGCGCGCATCCGAGGTTTTTGTCCAAGACGAGCCAGCTCGGGAGCCAGGGGCCCGATATAATCATCACGGTTCTTGAGGTTTTTGGCACCTGCGACGGTGTAGTCCTGGTCAGGCTGGCCCTTCTTGGCATCTCCCACCGCATCAGGATCTGCGGCAGCAAGTTCGGCCAGCAGGCTGCGGGCTTCTGCGGAAGCTTCGGGGGAGCCGTATTTGAGGGCTTCGTTGAGGTAGATGGCAGCCGCCTTGGATTTGGCGATGCGCATGTAGAACTTGGCGATGTTGAGCGACTGGCTGGCTTCCACCGCATTGATCTGCCGAAGTCCAAGCTCAGCTTCGCTGGCCCGATCACCCTTGGGGTTGGTGGTCATATAGGTCGTGAGGGCGTCGCGGGCGGCAACGATGTTCGATTTGTCCTCACTGCGGCTTGCGGCCACGCTGCTGATGGAGCCGATGCGGAACTGGGCCTCACCTGCCTGCTTCGTGTTGGGGTAGTTGTCCACCACGGTCTGGAAGGCGGCCACGGACTTGTCCTTCTCCCCCATGTCCTGATAGATTTCACCGATGCTGAACTGGCAGAGAGGGGCGAGTTTGCCGAAGGGGGCGTTGGCGATGATTTTCTGATACATGGCCACCACATCATCGCCGCCCATCTTGAATTTCAGGACCAGAAGGCTGCGCTCTTTCTTGCCGCCTTTGGCGGTTTCGGCGATCTCGTACTGCTGCTGGATGGCTTCTTCGAAGCGGGGGCTGGAGCGATACTGGTCAATGAAGCCCTGGAAGGCATCAAAAGACTCCTGAAGCCCCGAGCCGCTCTGTTTGATGATCTGCGCATTGGCGTAGGAAGCTTCCGATGCGGCCACGGTGAAGGGGTAGGCCTTCACGATGCTCTCGTAAAGACTCTGGGCTTTGCCGGTGCGGCCGTTGTTCTGGGCTTCGCGGGCCTGCATGAGCAGGGCGGTAGCCTGGGTCTCCTGCTGCTGACGCTCCGAGCTGCCGGGCGCCACCTTGTCCTTCTTTTCAAAAAGGCCCAGAAATGCAGATGCCGGCGGAGCGAAAGCGCAGAGCGAAGCAACTGCGACCGTGCAGACGGAGAGACGGGGGAGAGAAAAGGCGCTCATCGGAAAGCGATACTAAAGGCGTGTGAAAGAGGCGTCAAGGCGGGAGGGCCGCTCGCTCAAGGTCGTATCGAGGCTTGGTGCTTCGGATCAGGCCATCCTCAGGTGGCTGTTACTCACCCAAGAAATTCCCAACTTGTTCCACTTTTGAACATCTTGGATTGTTAAAATGTTAAGATGTTTTAAATAAACTGGGTTTTTCATGTCTTCCAATTCCTATCGTCTGAGCGCCCGCGAGCGCGCCGAGCAGAAGCTCGAGCGCTCCAAGCCTGCGAACGTAAGGCGGCATCCGAATGTGACGAGGAAGCTGAAGGTCCGGACCATGAAAGGGCTGGTCGGCGGGTTCATTCTGCTGCCACTGGGCTTCATCACGGCCTTCACCCTTGTGGAGGTGTTCTTCCGTGCCCTGACGCGGGCGGACTTTTGGAAGTCTGACCAGTTCATTTTCTTCACCACTGGAGGTCTGGCCTGGGCTGCTGCCTACCTGGGGGGCTGGCGCCCCGTTCATGCCTATGTCCTGGGGCATGAACTCAGCCATCTGGTGGTGGCCAGGGCTTTCGGCGCCGAGATCTTTGCCTGGAGCGCCTCGCCCAACGGCGGTTTTGTGGAAACCAACAAGTCCAACACCTGGATCACCCTGGCTCCTTACCTGATTCCTTTTTACTCCGTGGCTGTGATGCTGATTTTCGGGCTGGTGGGCATGTTCTGGAGCTTGCACGAGACGGTGAGCCTGCCGATTGGCAGTGGACTGGTGCTTCGGCCGGTCTGGCTTTTCTATGCAGCGCTGGGCCTGACGTGGTGGTTTCATGCCACCTACACGATCAAGACCGTGCTGACGCATCAAAGCGATCTGGAGCGCAACGGCGAGTTCTTCTCCATGAGCTTGATCTTCTTGTTCAACATCCTGCTCATCACGGGACTTTACTTGGCCGCCTCACCCGAACCTGCTCATGAATTCATTGAGCTCGGCCGCTGCTGGCTTGGTACAGCCGGCTGGATCACCAGCCTGCTGGCCCAGATGCTGCGTTGAAGGCAGTCTCAACGACGCAAGGCCGTCATGAATCCACGGTCAGAGATGGTGCTTTGGTAGGCTCCTGGGGTGAATCCTGCCTCACTCAGCAGGTCTCCGTATTCAGCAGCGCTGTAGCATTTGCCCTGGGTGATGTTCATGAGCAGGGCTGAGTACTCCGCCACCGGCATCGGGCCGGTTTTATCGTCATGAATGAAGGCATCGTGGATCACCAGCAATCCGCCTGAAGACAGGGCAGAGGCCGCTTTCGCCAGCAAGGCTCTGACCTCCGGCACATCCCAGTCATGCAGCACATTGGAAAGCAGCACGATGTCGGCTTCGGGCCAGTTCATCTGGAACATGTCTCCTGCGACCACCGTCACGCGGTCAGTGAGGCCATGTTTGGCCACTTCCTGGCGCACCAGGGCATCCACCGGAGGCTGTTCGAGCACGGTGGCGCTGAGCTGTGGATGGGCGGCGACCATCGTCGAAGAGTAAATGCCGGAGCCTCCCCCGACATCGAGCAGGTGGCACCGGTTTCCGAGCTGTGGTGTGATCGCCCTGGCCAGATGCTGGCCGAAGATCATTCCCCGGCAGTTCATCAGTTCCGTAAAGCCTCGTGCAAACTCGGGGTCGAGCATGGATTCATGCCAGTCCTTGGCATCAGCCTTGGCCTGCCAGTTGCCCGGCTTGCCGGTCGTCAGAACGCTGAGATAGCCCCGCACGATCGGAGTGTCCTTGATGGGGGCATAGTAGGGCCCCAGATACCATGGAGATCCTTTCACGAAGTGCTCACGCCCCAGCGGGCTGAGGGCATGAAGGCCCTGCGCACTGGTCGTGATGAGGCCGCTGGCTCTGCAGAGGGTCAGCAGCACGTCCAGAGGGCGTGAAGCAAAGCCAAAGTGCCTTTCAATCGCCTCACTGGAGACACCCTCATGGCCTGCCAGCCAGGTGAAGAAATCAAAGTGCAGCAATGCGGTCGCAATCAGCTCCGCCGAATACTGGCGGTCGCGGAATCGGAGCAGCAGCGCCGGATCTGTTTCCGGAAGCTGGGTCAGGGCGGGATTCATGCACGTCGCGAACTTAGCTCAGTTCCTTGCCCTTCGTTTCTGGCGCCAGCCAGACCACGACGATGCCAAGGAGGTAGATGAAGCAGAGCACGCTGCCCGCCTTCGCGAAGGAGCCGCCGAAGTAATTCATCAGGTTCGCCGTCTGGAGGGCTCCGATCGCGGCGAGCACACGGCCGAAATTGAAGCAGAAACCCTGGCCGGTAGCCCGCACCTGGGTGGGGAAGAGCTCAGGGAAGTAGAGGGGAAAGAAGCCGTAGAAGGAGGCGCTGATGCCGCCGACCAGGAAGCCGGTGAAGAGGAACCAGTTCGTGTAGGTGCTGTTCGTCTGGTAGAAGACAAGCGCTGCAGTGATCGTGGCGACGCAAAGGATGGTGTAGGTCACTCGACGGCCGAAACGGTCGCTCATCAGGGCCGCCACCATGGTGAAAATGATGGCCCCTGTGGCGGTCCAGATCTGCGCCCAGTCCTTCGCGTGCAAGGCCGGGTTGCCTGCAAGTTCTTCAGCCCATTTCGGAGCCCACTGCACGGCTCCCCAGGTGCCCATGAGGGCGACCCCGGCGAGACCAGCACCGATCAGCATGCGCTTCATGATGAAAGGACGTGATGCGGACGGATCCTCCGAAGCCGCCCGGCCGAGGTATTGCCAGACGGGGAAGAGATAGCCCAGCAGGGTGATCACAAGGCCGATCACGGTGGCTGCAATGGCCACGGGGGTGGCAATGGTGATGGACTTGGGTGCCCAGACCCAGACGATGCCGAGCGCAGAGGCGCAGCCGATGAGCACTCCCAGGAGATCCTTCGTGGCCCAGTGGTCTGTGGCGCCCTTGGCCTTTTCCTCCTCCCACTTCTTCGACTCACCCACGAAGATCTGGATGAAGAAAACCAGGAAGGCAGGCACCGCGCCGCTCATCATCAGGATGCGCCAGCCATTGTTGGAGAGCAGCGTGGTCACGGATGCCTGTGAAAGACCGGCTGCCAGCAGGAAGTCGTTCACCGTGCCGAGCACACTGGCCAGGCCCAGGCTCAGGAAGCCTCCCAGCAGGTAGCCGACATTGGCGGCTGCACCGATAAGTCCGGCGACAAGCATGCGTGATTTGCCGGGCCACACCTCATTGACCAAGGCCACGCCGAGCGACCATTCGCCCCCCATGCCGAGCGAGGCGATGAAACGGTAGGCGGCGATCTCCTCCGCATGTCGGGCAATGCCGCAAAGACCGGTGAAGATGGCATAGGTGAAGATGGAAAGGCTCATGGCCTTCACGCGGCCGATGCGGTCTCCCAGCCAGCCGAAGACCACGCCGCCGGTGGCCGCTCCGACCAGGAACATGGCCATGATCACGCCAAACCAGTTGTTCAGGCTCGCAGCAGCTTCTCCGGCCAGGAGTTCCTTCAGGGCATCACGTCCAGTAAGGGGGAAGAGGCCCATTTCGAAGCCGTCGAACATCCAGCCCAGAAAGGCGGCTGCGAGGGCGGCGGCGTGCGCAGTGGAAGAGGAGGAGTTGGAAGGGCTGGACATGAGAGGGCGGAAGGAACGGAGGCAGGGACGGCTTTTCTACGGGAATCTGGAAGGTGGAATCAATGACTCATTTCCACACCCCAAGCTTCATGAGCTGTTTCGTGGCCGCACCCGCCCAGTCTCGGTTGGCAGCCGGGCTGGCCGGGCTGGGATGCAAAACCCTGCCAACTTGAAAGCTGCCATTCATGGCGGAGCGTGCACGGAGGGCACGCTCTTCGGCGAAGGCCCCCACACCGATCACCCATTCAGGCTTCAGTGCCTGGATCACGGCACGCAGATGCTCGTCGCAGCAGGCTTCCATGGCGGTTGTTTCCTCCACAGGCAGCTTGTCCGGTGTGCGGTTGCGGCCGCTGTCCTCCATGAAGACCAGGGGGCAGTAGTTGGCCACGAAGTGGTCTCTGAAAAAGGCTTCAGGGGAGCCGAAACGCTGGGCAAACAAGCCCCAGAGCCTGCGCCCGCTCACTTCGGACTGCGGGCAGTCAAAGCCGAGCACGCGGCGCTTGGGATGCTCATGTTCCGGCCTGCCCACAGGCTCGCAGATGCCCATCCAGTCACGCACGGCGGCGATTTCACCGAAGGGCACGCCGGTCTGGGTCATGCCGAAAGGCCCGGGGTTCATGCCCACAAGCACGACTTTCTTTGGCGTGCTGCCAAAGCGGCTGACATAGGCTTCATGAGGCTTCCAGGCATAATCCAGCGGGTTGTAGATGAACTCCACGGGTGCGGCAAAACGCAGCGGACGAAGGTCTTCGCGGAGCTTGCGGGCGGCGGTGAGAAGGTCGGAGGCAGGATTGGACACGATCCTCCAGTCCTGATGCAGTCTGCCATCAGAAGCAAATCACCGATGATGCCTGGGCGTGACTTTCGCTGCCTCTGCCATCACTTCATGGCGGCATAGACGCGATGCACATCGGCGTGGCCGTCGAGGCTCTGGAGGAACTTGGTCACCTCCTCACGCTGCGCGTCGCTCAGTTCCGGGCAGTCCTTGGGATGGTAATGCAGTTCCGAGGTGGTCACGTTCCAGCCAGCGGCCTTGAGGGCTTTGGTGACGGTGTCTAGGCTGGTCGTAGCACAGAAAAAACGTGCTCCGATGTGTCCGGCCGCATCTTCCTCATCGAGTTCCAGGGGCTCGACGTTGTCCGCCTCTGCCTCAAGCGCGGCGACTTCGATGTCGAGGCTTTTGTCGGCATGCTGAGCTTCAATGAGGCCGCAATGCTTAAACATCCAGGCCACCGAGCCAGGGGTGCCCATGCTGCCAGCTTTGAAGAGAACCTTGATCTCCGAAGAGGTGCGGTTGTTGTTGTCCGTCAGGCATTCGACCATCACCGGCACGCGATGAGGCGCGAAACCTTCAAAGACGACGGTCTGATAGTTGACGGGCTCACCGCCAACGCCGCTGCCCTTGGCGATGGCGCGTTCGATCGCATCGCGGGTCACGCTCTGCTTTCTGGCGGCAGTAATCGCGGCATAAAGACGGGCGTTCAGGTCAGGATCCGCGCCGCCGAGGCGTGCGGCTACCTGGATTTCGCGCGTCAGCTTGCCGACAATCTTGCCTTTCTGGTCGGCGGCAAGTTCACGCCATTTTTGTTTCCATTGAGCACCCATGGTTGGTTGGTTGGTTGAGGGCTGGTGAGGTGAGCGGGAAATGCTTTCAGGCACCGACGCGGCAGTCGCCAAAGCAGATGCCGATGCTGCGGCCTGCCTTGACGATCTCTGAATCCGATTTCACGAGACGAAGCTGGTTCACGGCTTCCTCAATGCTGACATCGCCCACCTGATACTGCTGGTAGCTGACCATGCGGCCGAATTTGCCTTGCTCGATCAGGCTGACGGCCATGGCGCCGAAACGGACCCCAAGAATGCGGTCAAGTGCGGTCGGAGCACCTCCGCGCTGCAGGTGGCCGAGGGTGCAGGCACGGGTTTCCTTGCCCGTCAGGGCTTCGATCCTCTTGGCGACATAATCTCCGATGCCGCCCAGGCGGTCTTCGCCTTTGCCGCCGACGTTTTCCTTCTTCAAAAGCTCGCCGCTTTCGATTCGGGCACCTTCCGCCACGACCACAAGGGTGCTGTGCTGTCCGCGGGCGTCACGCTGGCGAATCG
>CALDGV010000745.1 GCA_937941745.1 uncultured Prosthecobacter sp.
GCTTCAATGGCTCGAACGAAGGTGCTTGCGAGCCCTGCTTTGAAGAGCTGCGCGATGGGTCCATCTGGATGCTCATGCGCACTCAGGCGGGCTGTCTTTACGAGTCTGTTTCCAAAGATCGCGGCACGACGTGGTCAGCGGCCGCGCCCACGCGTTTTCGCACCTCGACGGGACCAGCCAATCTGCTGCGCCACCGCGATGGACGGCTCGTTTTGACCTGGAACAACTGCGAACTGCCGCCGAAGCACGCAGGCGTGGGCGTGTATGGCGGGCGCGATGCGTTGCACATCGCCATCTCCGCCGATGATGGCCGCACATGGCAGGGTTTTCGCGAGATCTACCTCGACCATCGGCGCAATGACAATCCATCTGCCTCCGGTGATCGTGGCACCGCCTATCCCCTCGCCGCTTTCACCGCCGATGGTCAGATCGTCGTGCTCGCCGGTCAGGGCAAAGGCGGGCGTAATCCCATCCTCGTCGATCCCGACTGGATCACCGCCACCGCTGCTGAATCCGACTTCCACGACGGCCTCGCGCAGTGGACCGTGTATCAGCACATCGGCCCTGCGAAACGCTGGTGGCGTGCCCGGCGGACCGGCTGCGAACTCATCGAAACGCCCGGCGAAAAAGACACCCGCAGTCTGCATGTGCGTCATGTTGCAGCCTCCGATGAAACAAAAGATGCCCCCAGCGAACCCGACACCGCCGTGTGGAACTTCCCCAACGGCTGGCGTGGCGAACTCACCGCCCGCATTCGCCTTCCCACAGGATCGCAGGGCGCGGTCTTTTCACTCAACGATCGCTTCTTCGATCCCTCGAACACCCTCGGCGAAGATGCCGCTGTGTTTCAGGCTCGTGTGACGACTGACAACGTCAAGCCGGACACTTGGCACACCTTATCTCTACGCTGGGATCTTGAGCGCGGCCAATGCGAGTATCGTCTCGATGACACGCTCATTTCCACCCTCCCGCTGCGCTCGCGCACGCTCAATGGCGTCAGCTATTTGCGCATCCGCTCCGCCGCCACCAAGCCCGACGCACAGGGCATCATCATCCACCGTGTGCAGGCGAAAATCACCGAGCCCAATGCGCCTGCGGTCACGTCAGAGGAGGTGGCCGCCTGGCAGCGTGAGTATGTAGAAACCATCGTGCCACGCTGGCGAGACAAGTGAGCGCCGTCCGCGCGAAGTGTGGTTCAGCCGTCCCGGCTGCGTCAGATGAGCCCAGAGGACTCAACCACCTCAGGCGGGAGAGTTTCATGGTGTCTTTTGCGTTAGCTCTTTCAGGGCAGAGTAGAAGACGGGATCATCCTCCGGGCCGTCAAAGTGGAAGGGAAAGTGCTGATTATGTCCCTGGTGCATGAGACCGTAGCTGGCGTTGTTTTCCACGCAGGCGTGGAGCGCATCGGCGGCGTTTTTGCCTCTCTTATTATCCTCATTGCAGACGATGGGCTTGGTGAACTTCTTCAGCGCCTTCAGTCGTTGGGGAATCTTCTCCACACCCGTGCCGTTGAAGTGCGGCGTGAGGAAATCACAGACCTCGGCGACCTCATCATGGATGGTGCCATTGCCGTAGCCGCTGGCGGTGACGAGCAGACCTGGGGCGGTTTCTTTCGCGAGCCGGATCAGGCTGGCCATGCCTTCAGGAGACTTGATCAGTTCATGTGTGAAACGTGGATG
>CALDGV010000746.1 GCA_937941745.1 uncultured Prosthecobacter sp.
GGACGAAGGTGAAGGACACCATCGACAACGGCGACATGCCGCCCCGGAAGTCCAAGCAGCTCACCGCAGAGGAAAAAGCAGGCATCACTGGCTGGGTGCAGCACTCGCTCGACCTGCTGGCAGAGGCCAAATCGGGAGATCCAGGCCCCGTGACCATGCGCCGCCTGACCAATGCGGAGTACGATTACACCATCCGCGACCTCACCGGCCGCGAGTATGCTCTGGCCAAGGAATTCCAGACGGACGGCGGAGGCGGCGAAGGCTTCACCAACACGGGCGACGTGCTTTTCACCAGCCCGGCGGCGATCGACAAGTACTTCGGCGCAGCGCGCAAGCTGGCCGACCATGCCACGGTCATGCCGGGCACGGGAATCGTCTTCCATCCGCAGCGCATCGGCCTGCGCGGATTTGAGCAGATTAAGGCCCAGGCCCAGCAGGGCCTGTATGTCTGGTATCAGCAGAAGGCTGCGCCGCACCTGCCGAAAGACTTCGATCCCATGCGCGAGGGCGATTACATGCTCGCCTGCTGGAAGCATAAGAACCAGAACGTGGCCCTGGAACAGCTCGCGAAGGATCTGAAGCTGAACATCCACTTCTTGCGGAACTGGTGGAACCTTGTGAACAGCACGGAGCCTCAAAGCCGCTACCTCGACCTTGTACGGGTAGGCTGGCGTGAGCTTCCGGCGGATGAAAAAGCCGCGCTGGAACGCATCAAGGGCATCGAAGCCGATCTGCTGAGCTGGAACAACCCGAAGAAGCCCGGCAGCGGACCTCAGCGCTGGCAGCAGGACAGCGACGGCATCCGCCCCTACCCGATGCAAGGGCCGGTCGGAGGCAAATCGCATGTGCACCTCTGCTTTGGCGACATCGGCGATGGCAACAAGGGCGACATCGCCCTGGTGACCAAGATCGAGGTCCACGTGGGCAAGGGGAAGGTGGATTACTTCCAATGGCTCCGCAAAACGCTCGAGGAGAAGCGCCAGCAGGCCGCCGCCAATCCTCCGCCCGCGAACCTGGATGCCATCAAGGCGCGCATCGCCGAGCTTGAAAAGGTGCGTGCGATCTATGGCAGGCATCCCCAGCAGGGGCGCCAGATCGAGCCGCAGGTGCTCGCCTTTGCGGCACCGCAGGTCTTCACCCTGCCACTGCCAGAAGGTGCTCACTGGCTGAAGGTGGACACGCGTTTGGACATGCAAAACCCCGAGGTGGATGAGGCCACGATTCAGTGGACCATGACCACGGACAAGCCGCGCTATGTCACAAAGATCATCCCGGGCGTGCTCACCATCTGGAAGCGCAGCACGAAGGCCTCCGGGCAGACGATGAACGACTTCAACAAGATGAAGGAAGCCTTCCCGGACATGTTTGAGCGCCGTCTGGAAGCCGTGGCGAACAATCTGTACCGTGGCGGCAGACCAGCCATCACCGTTTATTACTTCAGCGACGACCAGCTGGGGCAGATCCTCGGCGAGCAGGACAGAAATCACCTGGCCGCGATGAAGAAAGACTGGGCTCTCGTGGCCAATCCGAACCTGAACAAGCAACAGCAGCAGGATTATGACAGCGCCGTGATTTCCCACCTGCATGCATTTGCCAGAAAAGCCTGGCGCCGCCCCATCACCGCAGAAGAGACAAGCAAACTGAGCGCCCTGTACTTCGAAGGCCGCCAGAAGGAGCTCGACCGCGAGTCCGCCGCCAGGGAGGTGCTGGTGCGAGTGCTCGTCTCACCCAACTTCCTCTTCAAGGCAGAGACCCTGCCTCAGCTCACGGAGGTGAAGACACCAGACGTGCCGTTGAACGCTCACGAAGTAGCCTCACGCCTCAGTTACTTCCTCTGGTCCTCCCTGCCTGATGGGCCGCTGAGCAAAGCCGCCGAGGATGGCAGCCTGCTGAAGCCCGAAGTGCTCGCAGCTCAGACACAGCGCATGTTGCGTGACCCGAAGGCTTCGGCACTGGCCAAGGAGTTCGCCGGACAGTGGCTGAAGTTCAACGGCTTCGACGCCCACAACAGTGTGGACGAGAAGAAATTCCCCCAGTTCACACCTGAACTGAGGGCGGACATGCACCTCGAGGTCGTCGAGTTCTTCACGCGCCTCGTGCATGAGGACCGCAATGTCTCCGACATCATCGCAGGCGACTACACCTTTGTGAATGAGCGTCTTGCCAGGCACTATGGCATCCCGGGCGTCACCGGTGGTGAATTCAGGGAAGTCAAAGCTGCGCAGCAGAATCGCGGTGGCCTGCTTGGCATGGGAGCGATCCTCACCAAGACCTCGCGACCGCACCGCACGAGCCCCGTTGTGCGTGGGGACTACCTTTATCAGGTCGTGCTCGGCTTCAGCAGCCCACCACCGCCACCCAACGTGCCAGAACTGAAGGAAACCAGCAAACCCTCCTCCCTGCGTGAGGCCCTGATGGTTCACCGTACGGACTCCGCCTGCGCAGTGTGCCACGAGCGCATTGATCCGCTTGGCTTCGCCCTGGAAAGCTATGACCCCATCGGCCGTTTCCGCGCCACCGATGAGACTGGCGGCAAGATCGATGACACGGGTGAAATGATGGATGGAACGAAGTTTCAAGGCCTTGCCGGGCTGCGCGACTACCTCAAGAAGAACGAGGCGCAGTTCCTGACCCAGTTCACGCGCAAGCTGCTCGGCTACGCCCTCGGCCGCCAGACACTGCCGAGCGACAAGAAGCTGATCACGCAGATGCAGGCTTCGCTGAAGGCCAGCGGCGGGAAGTTCTCCGCTGCCGTGCTGGAAGTGGTGAAGAGCCGGCAGTTCCTCAACCGGCGCGCTGAGGCGACTGTGGCCGCTGTGGAAGGTGGCTCCAAGCCTGCCAACTGATCCAGCAGCCTCCGGGGAGCCCTCAGGCCTCCGCAAGCTGATACCGTTTCGTCATTGGCGTGGGGAACAGCACCGCCACGCCGATGGTGACAAAGGTGCCGAGGGTGATGCGCCAGGGGAATGAGAGCACAAAAGGTTCGGCGATGCCGAGCTTCTGCTGAATACTCAAGACATTGCTCAGAAAAAGCACAGCCAGGATGCCGCAGCTCATGGCCAGAATGTTCCCGAGGTCGCTGCCGCGCGTGCGGGTCAGCACCGCCACGAGAAACACGCCGAGGAGGGACCCGAAAGTGAATCCGAGAATGCCCAGTACCAGCGGCAGGATTTCGACCTTGGGGTTGTGAGCCATGAACCAGGCGGTGATGACTCCGACGAGGATGATCATGATGGCAAAAAAGACCGTGCTCTGGCGCAGCACGCGCACCTGGCTCTCCTCGGAGGCCTGGGCACCCAGTCGCGGCAGGATGAAGTCACGGGAAAGGCTGGTGGCGAGGGCGTTCAGGGCCGTGCTGAGCGAGCCCATGGCTGTGGCCAGGATTCCCGCAGTGACCAGACCCCTCATGCCCGCGGGCATTTCATTCATGATGAAGAAGGGGAAGACCTCGCGGGTCTCAGCAGGCAGCGCCGCATTGGGATAAGCCTTGTAGAAGGCATTGAGCATCACCCCAATGAGGATGAAGGCGGAGACCAGCGGCAGGTCAATCAGACCGGACAGGATGGTGGCAAAGGCGCTCTGACGGCGGTTCTTGGCAGTGAGCATGCGCTGGACCGTATCCTGATCGATGCCGTGGGTGCTCATGGTCACAAACGTGCTGCCAATAATGGCCGCCCAGATCGTGTACTCACTGGTGAGCACGCCTTTCAGCCAGATCCAGGCACCACCTTCGGCCGGTTTGGCGAAGTCGAAAAACACCGGGCTTTTGATGGTGTCCACCACCGTGTCCCAGCCGCCGGGAATCTTGCTGAGCAGGTAGGGAATGGTGAATCCGAGCGAGGCAACCAGCACGCCGACCTGGATAAAATCCGTCCAGATCACCGCACGAATGCCGCCCACCGAGGTGTAAATGGCGGTCAGCAGGGTCACGACCACCACCGCGCCCGCATACAGCCAGAATTTGGTGTTCGCATCCACCGCACCGCCACCCTGCCACATGGCCACAGCCAGCACGAGAATGATGGCGGACACGTAGAGGCGGGTCCCCATCGCCAGCACACGCGTGATCATGAAGGTGATGGAGGCAAACTTGCGGGTCATCGGCCCAAAGCGGGTCTCCAGAAACTCGTAGAGAGAAATGACGCCATGCTTGTAGAAGATGGGGATGAACAGGAAGCTGACGATGATGCGGGCCATCACTGTGCCGATGGCAAACTGAGCGTAGCTCCAGTTCTGACGGCTGTAGCCTGCCTCCGGTGCGCCCAGGAAGGTGGCTGCGCTGATTTCAGCCGCCAGGATTGAGGCCAGCACCGCCCACCAGGCGATCTGCCGGTCCCCCAGGGTGAACCCTTCCACGCTGCCGCTCTTGCTGCGCTGAGACAGACCAATGCCGATGATGATGCCGAAGTAGGCGAGGATGACGAGGGCGTCGACGAGATAAGCCATTCCGCATTATGAAAGCCCCGCCAGAGTCCGCCAAGACATATCCTGCAAACGTCTGCAACGAGGAATGACACGAACCTTGCCAGCCCGGACAACAGCACCTAGACATGGCCCGCAACATGGAAGGTGAGCCGCGTGACCCAGCACCCGACTCCGGCGGATTGCCGCCGGAGCTGCAAACCTCCGCCCGCAGCCTGGAGAAGGCTCTGAAGGAGAATCAGAACGTGGGTCCGGCCTTTGCAGACTTCTGCGCCAAGGCCTATGTGAGGCCCGAGTGGGCAGGCCCGGCCAGCGAGTTCATCGTGGAGCAGTTTGAAGGCCGTGAGCCCGAGCTGGCGGCCCTGGCGCGCATTCCCGACCTGATCATCGAGCTGGCCAGCGGGCAGCAGACTCTCACGACCACCGTGGCCTTCCAATGGGCGTCGGCAGCTGACTCAGCCCGACTGGCCAAGCTCGCCGAAGCTCTGGCGGCCACTCAGTCCAAAATCCAAAGTGCTGAGGTGGTGGATCTGATGCTGGCACTGGCCACCTCCCTGGCCATCACGCGGTATTCGAAGGCGGAGCAGATGCTCAATCTGGCGGAGCCTCAAGCCTTGGGAGAACACCAGGACAGCCTGGCTGAAGCCCGCCTGTGGCTGGCAGTTGGACGCATCCTGCGCGGCTGCAGCCAGGAGACACGGGATCTGTTTGACCACCGCCTGCGCCGGCGCCGGACACCCTGGAAGTGGGAGACCCCGGTCGAGTGCGGAGCTCTTCAGGAACTGGCTGATCACCTGCATCCCGAACAGGAAGGCGCGAACCTTTTCCGCTCCATCGTGCCTCCAGCATGGTGGGATGTGGCCGCGCGCCGCGCCAGTGAGCTGGCGGAAATGGAAGCCCGGCAGGAAGCCCGGCAGGAAGCCCAGCCCGAGCCCAGCCTTGCTGCACCTTCGCCAATGCCGGTCCTGGAGGTGCCGCAGACATCTCTGATTCCACCGGATCAGCCCCAAGTCATCGTCTGGAATACCTGGCCGTTCTTCACGGGAGGCCTGGTGGGCGCAGCTGCCCTGGCCTTGGTGATCTGGATCAGTCCTTACGAGCTCAGGAAGGCCAGCCTGGATTCGGAAATTGCGGCGTCCAGCCCAGCCGGCCCCGTTGTGGAAGCACCCTCTCCACAGGAAATCTGGCGGAAGGAGGAGGCAGCGCGACTGGCGGAGGCCAATGCCGACCTCAAAGATCTCCACTCGCGCATTCTCAGTGCCAAATGGGAGGAGATTTCCGCCCTGCTGGCAGGTGACACCGCCGACCTGCCCAAGAGTGATGCTCGATATGCGCGCCTTCTCAAATGGCTGCACCTCGATCCTCCAACGGATGAGGCGATCCGTCAGGAACTGCCCAGGCTGCTGGCCGCGCAGGAACCCAACAGCGACACGCTCGACCTCTGGGAGAAGCTGGCCTACACCGGCTCTCCGATGGCCAAGGCCATCCAGAAGGCAGCGGCGCGGCAGATTTACGAAAACCGCGATGCCTGGTCTCCCACCCAGGAGCGCCAGCTCAACCGGCTGGGCTGGCCGCCGGCTCCCTGATCAGGTCTTTTTCCCGAACAAAAAGCAGGCGCAGGCTGTTCAGGCAGACCACCACCGTGCTGCCTTCATGCGTGAGCACGCCGAGAGTTAACGGCACGATGCCAAACAGGGCAACCAGCGCCATGATGACGACAGAACCAAGGGAGATGGCCAGATTCTGACGGATGATCACGCGTGCCTTCTGGCTGATATGGCGGGCGGAAAGCAGCTTCTCGATCTTGTCCTGCATGAGCACGATGTCCGCCTGCTCCAGGGCCGCATCGCTGCCTCGGGCTCCCATCGCCACACTCACATAAGCGGCGGCCAGACTGGGTGCATCGTTCACGCCGTCACCGATCATCGCCACCTTGTGCCCCTGCTGGGTCAGGTCACGCACCACCTGCACCTTTTCCTCAGGGTGAAGACCGGCACGGACATCTGCCACACCCAATTCCTGCGCCACCTGTGTGGCGGCGGCCCGGCGGTCTCCGGTCAGCATCACGGTGCGGACATTCGCCTCGGACAAGGCTTTCAAGACTGCCCGGCTGCCCTTGCGGATCTCATCCTTCAGCAACACCCGGCCCATGGTGGCCGGATTCAACACCCAGACCTCGGAGAAGCCGAGCGGTGCATCTGGCACCGCTTCCAGCCACTTGGAGAAATCCCCCTGGCTCATCAGCTCACGCCGTCCGACATAGGTGATGCCCTCCAACGTGCGGCCGCGCAGCCCCTGACCGGGGATGGACTGATACTCAAGGAGTTCACCCGGCTGCAGGCCCAGGGAACGGGCATGCTGGGTGATGGCCAGCGCGACGGGATGATTGGAATGCGCATCCAGCGTCACCGCCAGACGGAGAACTTCATTTTCGCGGCCCGGAGGAAAGCTTTCCACCAGCGCCACACGCAGGTTGCCCTCAGTCAGCGTGCCGGTCTTGTCCATCGCCACGGTATCCACCTCCGCCAGCTTTTCGATGGCGGCGCCTCCTCGGAACAAAATGCCACGTCGAGCGCCCCAGGCGATGGCCGCGAGAATGGCCGAGGGGATGGAAAGGACCAGCGCGCAGGGACTCATGACGACCAGGAGGGTCATGGCCCGGTAAAAAGCCGACTTCGTGCCTTCTGGCGCGGCAAAGGCAGGGATGCCGACCACCAGCCACCAGATGAAGAACATGGCCGCCACCGTGCCCAGCGTGAGGAGCGTGTAGCGGGTGCCAAAACGATCGGTGAAACGCTGGCTGGGTGCCCGCATCTGCTGGGCGGTCTGAATCAGGGTGATGATCTTCGCCAGCGCGCTCTGGGTTGCAGGCTTCTCCACCCTGGCCTGAACGAGGCCCCAGAGATTCAGCGTGCCGCCAAACACCGTGGCACCGACGCTTTTATCCACCGGCACGGATTCCCCTGTGAGGGTGGATTCATCTGCAGCCGTCTCCCCGCTGGTGATGATGGCATCCACGGGAAAGAGCTCGGCGGGGCGCACCTGGATGATTTCGCCGACAGCCAACCTGGAGACGGGGCGGCCTTCCGTCGTGCCATCTGGCAGGATCACTCGTGCCATCTTGGGGGCCGCGCGGGTCAGCGCAGAGATCTCACGATGCGTGCGATGCAGGACGTAGTGCTCCAAGGCTCCCGAGGTGGAAAAAAGGAACAGCAGCAGCGCTCCCTCCTCCCAGGCACCGACAGCCACCGCACCGGCCGCCACGGCAAGCATGAGGAAATGCACATCCAGACGGCGCTCGCGCAGGTTCTCCCAGGCATCCTTGGCCGCATCCCAGCCTCCGCTGACCATGGCAAGGCCGAACAAACACTGCTCCAACCACAATGGTGCCTGAAACAGCCGTGCCGCCAGCCAGCCTGAGAGCAGGCTGACACCGCAAATGCCCGCCTGAAGAGCCAGCGTGCGCCATTCCTCATCACTGCGGCGCTCGATCTCCTCCGGCTCAGGCCACTCGAAGTCACGCCATTTCCAAAAGCGCGGAGCCGTGGGGCAGGAAGGCTTCTGCATGAGCACCTGGCCGTGATCCCTGGAAAGCATGAGCCCCTCGGCGTGTCCCAGCGGGGCGGCGTTCAACACCTTGGCATCGATCTGCTTGAGGACTTCATCCAGGTGCTTCTGCAATTCCATCAAATCCACCTGGCCCAGGGTGGCCACCTCCACCCTGCGCGTTTCAGGGTCCAGGCGGATCGCCTCCACCGCCATCTGGCCGGCGATGAAGTCCGCCAGCGTGTCGGTCCACTTCGGGGAGGGATCAGCGTTCATGGGAGAAGGGAATCAAGCAGGCTTAGGGAACGATGTTTGGTGATTTGCACAGGTCTGCCACAAACCCTTCTGGACGTCAGGTGCGAAATGATGCTTGGATGCGGCGATGTGTGAACTGTTTCTGACCCCGGCGGCCTTGGACAGAGGCATCCACTGCCTCCCTGCGGCGGTCCCGGGCCGGGGAGGCTTCGATTTCCTGATGATCAGCCATCCAGAATGGCAGGCGCTGAGGCCGGGGCTGCAGTGGGTTCGGCTTTACGGCAATCTTCATGTTTATGCCACGGACGGCATC
>CALDGV010000747.1 GCA_937941745.1 uncultured Prosthecobacter sp.
GAGCTGATCCGGCGCATACTCCTGTAAACCGGTGCCATGCAGATCCGCATGCACCTCCGGCTGATATTCGTCGATCACCGACAGCACCGCGGCGAGCTCCGGCGCATTCTCCGGCTTGTTGATCGTCAAAGACTTCACATCCCAGATTTTTCCCACGCGACCGGTGCCTGCGTAAGGATCAATGCCGTGCTCATTGCGAAAGCGATCCGTGTAAAACATCGCCAGCGGATTCACGCAGGGCATGATGAGCACGATTTGCTTCTTCCGCGTCTCCACCGCGAGAGGGTCATCGCTCAAACACCACTCCGCGAAGGCCATCGCACCCGTCGTGCCCGTGCGTTCCGGCCCGCTGTGCAGTGTGGTGATGAGACACACCTGTTTATCGACGCTCTTCACCGTCGGGTCGGTGATCTTCAACAGATACACCGGCATGTTTTGCCCGCTCATCCCACGTGAGTCGAGCGTGGCGACCTTTGGATAGGCTTTCCGCCAATGCGCCAGCGTGCCCGCATACTCCTCCCACGTCAGCCGGTGCATCGGCGCATGTTTTTCCTGCGCCATCAGCGGAGAAAAGAGTGCCAAAAAGGTGACTGCAACAGCCTTCATGGCGCTGGAGCGCTCCAAATCGCTACTCCCATGTGGTAGCGTTGATGATTCTCGCTGGTCTTGGAATACCAGGCTGTCACCAGCTTGCCATCGGCACGCTGTACGGTGCTGGGATAACCACAGTCCGACTCCAGCGTGTTCGCAAGGCGCACAGGCTCTGTCCAGGTTTTGCCTTCATCGGCAGTCATCTTGGCAAGAACTCCAAACTGACCCTTCACCCGACTGCCATAGGCGAGGAGGATGCGCCCATCTTTGAGTCGGAGCAGGTGGCCGTTGATCTCGTTCTTTGCAGTCACACGATTCGGCTGGCCCCAGGTGACACCGTCGTCCTCGGAGATGAAGAGGTCCATGCCGGTCTGTCGCGCGGCGGCCATCCAGCGTCTTCCGCCAAGATGCAGAAGGGTCGTTTCATTGCCCGTCGGATGGATGATCCCGGTGCGCTTCCAGGTGATGCCATCATCATCGCTACGGAAATGCCAGGAGCGGTAGCCTTTCGTTTTGGTGCTTTTTGAGGGATCCGTGAACTCACCCCCATAGCAGGAGACGTGAAGCGAGCCGTCATCACCCATTTTGATGTCACCAAAGGGGATGTAGTGCGTCCAGCCAGCGTCAGGAGCGGGGAAATCTTTAATCTGCGACCACGTTTTGCCGCCATCGCTGCTGCGGCAGACCCAGTTGCTGAGGATGTCGTCGCGGAACACCGGCTGCTTCGGTCGCTGCGGCTGCTTCACGTCTGTCCAGCCGGAGCACAACACGATCAAATCACCGTTCTTCGCCAAGCCGCAGGCGACGTTCATCCGATTGGTGTGCGGCTCATTGGGGGCAGGAATCCCACGCTTCGTCCAAAACTGCCCATCGGGGCTGTTCCAGCATTCAGCCGCGCCCTCCATCTGCCCGTGGCTAGGTTTGCCAAAGATGGTCGCATTGATGCTGCCATCGGGCAGCAGGGTGAGGTTTGGCCACGCACAAACATTGTCGATGGCGACAAAGCGCTGCATTTCCTGGGCAGACAGCGTCGAGCCAAGGGCCAGGAGGAAGAAAAGGAGACGTTTCATGGGCGGAGAAATCAGCAGGAGAAAATGTTGGGCAGCAGCAAAGCTTTTGAAGCCTCAATCAGCAAAGCGCAGCGCATAGATGTCAGCGTCTTTCATGGTAACGCGAAGAACGACCGTTTTCCCATCCAGCTTGGTGACATCGAGGGCATTCGCCTCAAACTCATCGCCGTAGATCTCAGCGGACTTGGCAGCAACGGCACCCGTTTTATCCAACGCCTCGATCTGCACGCTGCCAGCAGCAGATGTAGCGTAGTTAAGCAGCAGCTTCGAGCCGCTGATCTTGAGAGGTTTTGTGGTGAAGCTGCCGCCTTTCGCACCGGCGTGCATGGAGGCAAATCCCTGCTTGCGCACGGTCAGTCGGCGAATGCGATGATCCGGGTGACGATAGTGCTCACTGATGTAGAGCGACCACTCACCCTCACCGGTGACAACGATTCCGTTGGCCGTCATGTTGTTGCGGTCCGTCCAGTTTTTCAGATCAGGTCCAGGGCGGACCCAGGCCTCAAGAAACGGCCGATCCCAATGCAACCCGTCGCGGCTGGACATGAAAACGGCATCGCTCACGCCGGGGCCTTCATGATCAGGCACCTTTTTGCGGCTGGTGATGAAGCGCTTGGGGAAGGAAAGAAAAAGATGCGGTGCGGTGGGGCATGGGACCGTGGCACTGGTGTAGAAATGCTCCATCGGTACCCCTTCAGCATACTTGTGCGCGACACCATCACTCCAGGCGAGGAAGTCGCTGGATGTGCAGCTTTGCACGGCCCGAACCTTGTTGCTGAAGATGCGGCTGAAACAGACATAGCGGCTCCGTGTGCCGTCAAAGAAGGCGAGGTTCTGCGAATCAAAGGCACCTTTGGTGATGACCGGTGTGTCCTTCATTTTTTTCCAACGAATCCCATCGGCGGAGGTGAAGGCGTAAAGGCCGCCTGGGGTCTCGCCTTGATGCCAGTTTTTGCCGGGCTGCTTCACGCCGCCGAGCGCCTTGTAGCGTTCCGAGGGCTTCGCGTTCGGATTCGCATCCAGGAACGGCGAGAAGTTGTGCGACTCGACACCCCGCCAGATGACATTGTTTTCCTTGGTGCCGCCTGCCTCGATCAAGCCCAGGTTCGGGCGCACGAAATGGACGCCATCCGTACTTTCGGCAACGCAGGTGACCTGTGCGTCGCTATGATCACTGCCACCTGACGAGCCACGATAATACATGAGCACCTTTGGGCCGTCCTGGATGACGCTGAAGTAGGCACAGGTGTGCCCTTCCCAGGGTTTGTCCGTAGTGAGCACGATCTCACGCCGCACTGGCTCATGCAGCTTCAGAGCGAGGCCGTCTTTGCTCGCGACGAGGTAATCATCGACAAACAACTCCCAGCGCGTGCCGAGATCGAGCGGCGTGGCGGCGGAGGCGAGCAGAGGGCAGAGGATCGAGAGAAGGAGAAGTCTCACGCCGACCTAAACGCAGCCACGCTCGACTTCTCCCGTGGTCTCGTGGGCAAACCAGCGGCTCACCCGATCCTTCCAAGCCCCACAAACACCAGCGTCGGTTTTCCATCCTCGCGGGCTTGCGGCAAATCGACGCGGAATTCGAGCTGCCAGTCGTTGAGGTCTTCGGGATCGACGAGGACTTGGTTCACGCGCCACGTCTGGCCGTTGTCGAGGGGCTCGACGTAGGTGTGGCGGCCGTTGCGGGCTTCGTTGTCGAGGCGGATGCGGTCGTGGTCGGTGTAGTAGTCGTCGAGCTCGGGGAGGTCGATCTGGCCACGGATGAGCTGCTGGAGGTAGCGGAAGATTTCCGTGCGGATGAGCGCGGTGAATTCACGCTTGTTCCGCGTGATGTCGGGGGCTTCGACGGGCTTTTCCTCGACCTCGTCGGGCTTGTAGTTGGGATCGCGGAGCTTTTCCCATTCATCGAGCAGGCTGGAATCGGTGCCGCGCAGCACACCGGCGAGCCAGGATTCCATTTCCTGCACGGCTTCGGTTTTGAAAGTCTCCGGCACGGTCTGCGACAGCACTTTGAGCGTGCTGGAAAGGTGACGCAGCAGCACGCCCTCGGCGCGGTGGAGGTCGTAGTCGTGGATGTAGTCGGCAAAGCTCCGAAAGTTCTCAAACATCTCCCGCGCGATGCTTTTCGGGCGGATGTTCTCCTGGCCGACCCACGGGTGCGCATCGCTGAAGGCATTGAAGGTGCTGTAGATGAAATCGCGGCAGGGTTTCGGGTATTCGAGCTCCTCCAGCTTCGCGATGCGCTCCTCATAGGGCACGCCTTCGTTTTTCATCGCCGCCATGGCTTCGTCCTTCACCTTGCTGAGCTGGCGACGCAGGATGACATCCGGGTTTTCGAGGATGGACTCGCAAAGCGTCAGCACATCCGCGGCGTAGGTGGCGGAGGCAGGATCGATCAGCGCCAGCGTGTCGATGAGATACAGCGAGAGCGTGTGATTGAGCGAGAAGTCGTCCTGTAGCTCCACATTGAGGCGCAGCTTCGTGCCATCGGCCTCGCGTTTCGCGGGCGGGAGGATCTCGACGATCTTGCGCTGCACCAGCGCCCGGAAAAGCTGCCAGGCCCGCTTTTCGTGCTGGGTCTTCGCGTTCGCCGTCTCATGCGAATCGGCGATGAGCTGGCGCATCGCGGCGCAGGCATCGCCACGGCGGCTCAGCACCTGGAGCAGCATGCCGTGGGACACTTGGAAACGAGACACCAGCGGCTCCGGCGAGGCGGATTGCAGCTTTTTGAAGGTGTCCTCGCTCCAGCCGACAAAACCCTCCGGCGGCTTCTTTTTGACCATCTTGCGCAGCTTCTTCACATCGCCCGCGGCCTTGGCCTCCATCTTCGCGTTCTCGATGACGTGCTCCGGTGCCTGGCACACGACGTAGCCCACGTCGTCAAAGCCGCGACGGCCCGCGCGGCCGGTGATCTGGTGAAAGTCACGCGCCGTGAGCGTGGCGACTTTTTCGCCGCTGTACTTGCTCAGTCGCGTGAGCAGCACGGTGCGGATCGGCACGTTCACACCGACACCTAGCGTGTCCGTGCCGCAGATGACTTTGAGAAGGCCGCGCTGCGCCAGCTTCTCCACCAGCACGCGATACTTCGGCAGCAAACCGGCATGATGAATGCCCACGCCATGGCTCAGGTACCTTTTGACCTCCTTGCCATACGGGCTGGTGAATTTCGCCCCGGCCATCAGCTCCTTGATCGAGGCTTTTTCGGCTGCGGAGCAGAAATTCAGGCTCATGAGGTCCTGCGCGGCCTGGGCGGCCTCGTTCTGCGTGAAGTGCACGAGATAGACGGGCGCTTTGTTCGCCGCGACGAGCTCCTGCAGGGTCACATCGACCGATGTCTGCGCATAGCTGAATTCCAGCGGCACCGGCCGCTCATACGAGGCCACCACGGTCGTCTCCGCCTTCGTGAGCCGCGTGAGCTCGTCTTTGAAAAACGCCGATCCGCCCATCGTGGCCGACATGATGAGGAAACGTGATTGGCTCATCGTCAGCAGCGGCACCTGCCAGGCCACGCCGCGCTCCTTGTCCGAGTAGTAGTGAA
>CALDGV010000748.1 GCA_937941745.1 uncultured Prosthecobacter sp.
TCCCTCACTGCCACCGCTCGAACCCGCCCCACTGCCTTCCCGCGCGCACTCTGGTCCCAGCCACAGCAGCCTCATTCCAGGCTCCCCCACACTGCCAATGATGGGCGGTGTTGACGCAGCACCTGCAGGCACGCTGCTCTCCCGCGGCATCCCATCCGCTCCGCTGTCCTCACCATCGGCACCGACAATGACGGAAAGCGGGCAGGAGCCGGGAGCACATTTGTCCCTGCCTCCAACAGCGGGATATTCGAGCAGCAGGTCCCGACCGCTTCACAAGCCCAAACGCGCCACCAACGTGTTCATGATTGGTCTGGCCCTCCTGTTTCTCGGAGGCTTTCTCGTGGCGGCAGGCTGGCTCTTCAGGGAACCCATCCAGCAAGCCATCGCCCTGGCGAAAGGCCTGATTTCCGGCGCAGGCAGCATTCATGAAGTGGCTGAGGCGGAGCCAGCTGCTACGACGGGAGCAGCTGGCAAAACAGGCCCCGAGGGAACTCCAGCAGCCACACCTGCCACACCTCCTGCTGAAAACAAACCCGTGCTTCCCAAAGCCAGTTTTGATCCGGAGGAAGCCACACTGCAGGGCCTTTCGGCGACACCTCCGGCTCTGCCGGAAGACGCACCCATGATTCGGAAAGCCGAGGCCAGCACAACACCTGACACGGCCAGCCTTGCCAAGGAACCATCCGCCGAAGCAAGCCCAGCCATGGTGGCGACGAAGGCTGACAGCACCAGCGCGCCCCAGCAGGCCGCCCCACCCGCAAGTCAGAGCCAGCCTCGGCTGATGGACAATGTCACCGAGGAAGCGAAGCCAGCCGCCGAAGCTTTGAAGAAGTTTCTCAGCGCCCGCAGCCTGGATGAACGCCTTCAGCACACCCTGGCGGCAGATGTGATGAAGCCCATCATGCAGCGCTACTACAGCTCCAATTCGGAAGGTCCAATCTTGGTGGATGCCATCGCCCTGGTCCGCTACGACCCCAAGCCCCAGATCGGAGGTGGAGCGCATGCCGTGTTCGGACTCGAAAGCAAGACCTGGGAATTTCCGGTTCCCGTCATGCTGGAGATGAACGAAGGGCGTTTCAAAGTGGATTGGCTCAGCTTTGTGGAGTTCAAAGACCGCCTGCTGGAGAAGTTCCTCAGCGAGCCACAGGAAGGCCCCGCCCGCTTTCACGTGGGAATCACCCGCACCCACTATTTCGAGGACAAAGTGCCCAACACGGCCGCCAAAGACGCCTTCCGAATCAGCCCTGCCCCCCCCAATCCTTTCACCAGCGTGATCTTTGTGGAAAAGGAGTCCGATCTTGGACGTGAACTGCGCGACAAGATTCCCTGGGGAGCCCAGGTCTGGGCCATTGTGGAGCTGGAGTGGATGAAGGCAGGCCCACAGCAATGGGTGCAGCTTTCCGGCGTGCCGCAATTGAACTGGTATTCCGTTCCTGCTGCGCCCAAGGCTGGCATTCCGGCACCACGAAATTCGTCCTTTGCCGACGACCCGCAAGTGCCCACGGAAACTCAAAAAGCAGTTCCGGTAGGACGCTAAGCTGGCTGCCTTAAAGGCAGCCCAAAAGACCGCAAACACGTACTGACGGGTGCTTTATCACAAAAGCACACAGAGCCGGTGGTTTGCGCGTAGCATCCCAAGGCTGGATCAAGCATACCTCCGAACATCCATGGGCAAAGAATTCGACACAACCCCACAGAACGTCCCGCACGTCGCCACCAAGTTTCGCACCATCTGCACGCCGGTGCCGCACCCAGACTCCCTCCAGCACATCGAGCGCAGCCGCAAATTTGAGCCGCTCTCCATGCGCGGCATGCCCCCCATCGTCTGGGAGAAGGCGGATGACATCTTTGTCTTCGACAAATACGGCAATCGCTGGCTCGACTGGAGCAGCGGCGTGCTGGTCACGAACTGCGGTCATGGTGCACCTGAAGTGCGGCAGGCGATGATTGATCAGATCAATTCCGGCCTCGTTCACAATTACGTTTTCCCCAGCGAAGAACGTCCGGAGTTGGCCGAACTCATCGCCAGCGTTTCCCCCGATCCTTTGAAGAAGGTCTTTCTTCTGAGCTCCGGCAGTGAAGCCACTGAATGCGCGATCAAACTGAGCCGTGCCCACGGCATCCAGGTCGGCGGCCGTGAAAAAATCGGCATCATCGGCTTTGATCGCGGCTATCACGGCCGCACGCTCGCCAGCCAGCAGGCTGGGGGTATGGCCGGCCAGAAGAGCTGGATCGTCAATCTGGATCCAGCCATCATCAATGCCCCCTTCCCTGATGGCTACTGGGAAGACGATAGCAGCTTCGACGGCTTTCTGAAGGCCATCGAAAAGGCGGGCATGAAGCCACAGAACATCGCCGGGGTCATCATGGAGAGCTACCAGGGCGTCGGCCCTGACTTCGCTCCCGTGGAATACATCCAGAAGCTCCGTGCTTGGTGCAATGAGCACGATGTCGTGCTCACTTTTGACGAGGTACAGTCAGGCTTCGGTCGCACTGGCAAGTTCTGGGCCTTCGAGCACTATGGCGTTGTGCCGGACCTCATCTGCTGCGGTAAAGGCATCTCGTCTTCCATGCCGCTCAGCGCCGTCATTGGCCGCCAGGAGATCATGGACCAATTCCCACCCGGCTCCATGACCAGCACCCACACTGGCAATCCGGTCTGCTGTGCCGCCGCCCTGGCCAACATCCGCAAAATTCTGCGTGAAGACCTCACCGGTAATGCGGCTCGACTGGGCCCCGTGCTGCACGAAGGCTGCCTGGCCGTGAAGCGCAAACATCCCGAAGTCATCGGAAATGTGACCTGCGCAGGTTACGTCGCCGGCATCCAGACCATCAAGCGTGGCAGCAAGCAGCCGGACCATGACCTCGCCCATCGTGTCATCGAGCTCAGCTATCAAAAAGGCCTGCTCATGTTCGCTCCGGTCGGTGCTTGGGGCCAGACAGTGAAAATCTGTCCGCCGCTCACGATGGGCCAGGAAGCCTTGGAAGAAGGCATCGCCGTGCTTCATGAAGCCTTTGATCAGGCCGTCAGCGAACTCAGCAATGCCTGATCAGGCTCCTTGAATCACCCACATTTGCAAAAAGCAGGCTTTTGATTCCTCAGAAGCCTGCTTTTTCATGGGCCGTGATCAGCGGCTTCCGAGGCTTTGCCTTGGAGTGTGTTCTGTCAGGAGCTGCGCCTTGGGCACTTCGACAAGACTCTCACGCCCCAAAAACTCGAGGAGAATGCGGACACGCTCTTCGCCGCTGTGAATGCTGTTCACGATGCCTTTCAGCCCCCGCATGGGGCCCTCGGTCAGTTCGACAACGTCGCCCACCTTCACTCCTACCTGGATTTCTTTGACGTTCAGGCCATCCATCTCCTCCTGAATCATCCGGATCACCGCATCAGGAACGTGGGACATCTGCCCGCCAAAATCGACCACACGGATGACGTTTTGAGAATGCCTCACTGCACGAAGCGATTCGCGGGGCACAAAGCGCGCAAAGAAGTAGCTCGGGAAAAGGGCTTCGATGAACCAGACCTTTCCACGCCTCGTGTTGCGCTGGAATTTGATGCGCGGGCAGTAGGTCTCAACGCCTGACAGGCCGGACATCATGCCGGCGGCCAGGTGCTCGCACTTCGGGCGGGTATGAACGACATACCAGGCGGCTTGATCAGGAAGTTCCATGAAGGCTCGGAAGTTCGTGGTAGGCGTGAAGCCTGCATTGGGCAACTCCCGTTTGCGCATTCCCCACCTCTGCGCCAGTCTTCGCGCCGCTCTGCACCCTCTCCAGCCGCATGTTGAAAGACCTTCACGACTATCTCTACCATCTCTCCCCGACCGGAGGGCTGCCGATGAAGCCTGTGGGAATCGTGCTCGGACTGGCCCTGCTGGCAGCACACCTCTGGGCCTGGAAAAATGAAGCCAGGGCCAAGGACTTTCTGCGAAACTTTCCCCGCCATTACGGCTGGGGGGTGTTTCTGCTCTCCATCGACTTCATCTGGGGCATGATCGTGCTTTCCAACATGGACATGGGGGAGTTTTTCTTCCTGCGCCGATGGTTCCTCATGCTGGTTCCGGTGGGCTTTGTACTAGTGCTCTTTTATGTGAAGGAATTTCTGGCCGTGCGTGCCTTGGGCAGCCTGATGCTCCTGGTGGCAGGCCCCGTTCTCGCCTCCGCGTTTCTGCAGCCTCAGATCACGAGGCTGCTGCTTCCCATCCTGGCCTATGCGTGGCTTATCATCGGCATGTACTTTGTCGGCATGCCGTTCCTCATGCGTGACTGGATCGGATGGCTGCTGGCTAAGCAAGGCCGCTGGAACCTGGCGGTCTGGTCTGGCGTAGCCTACGGAGCCATTCTGCTTGTCCTGGCAGTGACCACCTACTGAACGCATGGAGTCTGGAAAGCAGCCCCGGGTGCTTGTCATTCGTGGCGGAGCCATCGGTGACTTCATCCTGACCCTGCCAGTCATCCGATTGCTAAAGCAATCCTTACCTGGCGCAGCCGTGGAGGTGCTAGGTTCTCCAGGCATTGCGGACCTCGCGATGAAGGCCGGCCTCGCAGAAAACTGCCGATCCTTGAGCGATCCTGGGCTCGCCCTTCTTTTTGCACGTGGTGCCACTCTCTCCTCGGAATGGCAGGCTTACTTCCGAAGCTTCCATCTGGTCATCAGCTACCTCTTTGACCCCGAAGGGCTTTTGAAGCAAAACCTGGAACGAGCGGGAGTCCAAACACTGCTCCAGGGCTCACCCAAGCTCATCGCTGGTCAGGGTCATGCCACGGAACAACTGGCGCGTCCGCTGGAAAAAATAGCCTTGTTTCTGAACGACACCGACTGGCGGCAGCCACTCTTCCCACACATCGGCTCCAGCCCCCGAATTCTGCGGATTGCGATTCACCCAGGCAGCGGATCAGTCACCAAAAACTGGCCGGCGGAGCACTGGCTGCGCCTCACCAGGGACATCGCCGCACGTCACCCAGAAGCTGAGATGGCGCTAGTGCTTGGCGAAGCAGAAGCTGAACGCCGTTCCATTCCTGATGATGTGATGCTGCAACGCTGGGACCGCATTCCCCTGCCCGCCTTGGTCGATCATTTGTCAGGCTGTGACCTCTTTCTGGGACATGACAGCGGCATCTCCCATCTGGCGTCCACGTGTGGAGTGCCCTGTGTTCTGCTCTTTGGCCCGACGGATCCATCCACCTGGGCACCACCGCAACACGGCCATCAAATCCTGCGCGCTCCTGCTGGTGACCTCACATGTCTCTCCTATGAAGTGGTTAGAGATGAAGTGATGAAAGCTGTCGATGCGCTGCACCATCTGCGGTCCGCATCGCTTCAGTGAGGCTGTCGTGCCTTGACGCCTTGTTTTTTCACTGCCAACGCTGGCCAACCGCTTATGGAACTCATCAACCATGCCCCCAATGTTCCTGCCGCCGTCGGCCCTTATTCGCAGGCCGTGCGCGTCGGAGGATTTCTTTTCTGCTCAGGCCAGATCCCAATCAACCCGGCGACAGGCAAGATTGAAGCCACCGATGTGGAAGCTCAGGCTCGACAGGTGCTGGCCAACATCCAGGCCCTGCTCCATTCCCAGGGTGCCACGCTTCAGCAGGTGGTGAAATCTACCGTCTTTCTGACGAGCATGGCGGACTTCCCCAAAGTGAATCCCATCTATGAAGCTGCCTTCGATGGTCACAAGCCCGCACGTTCCACCGTGGCCGTGGCCGGACTGCCCCTTGGAGCACTGATTGAGATCGAGGTGATCGTAGAACTCCCGTGATTAAGGAGTTCCACCTCATTTCCGTCACTTCAGCACTTCCTTCTTCAAGCGGAAGCCCTGAACGCGGCCATCACCGCGATAGAGGTAAACCTTCTCCACATCCTGACGCTTCATGATGAGCCAGGGTGACAGAAGGTTGCGGCCATTTTTGGTATAGACCAAGTCGTCAGCCAGATAAACGCACGAGTGAAAGGCATCTCCGGTATCCCGGCTCAAGAAGAACAAGATGTCGCCATACTTGTAGGGAGGCTCGACTGGCTCAAATTTCTCCAGCACCGCACTTGTCGCCAGACGTGAGTCCAGCAGGTATTCATGGGGGTCGTAGTTGAAGAAATTCAGCGAACTCCAGTGACAGTCGGGCATGATGCCATGCTTGGCCATGTCGAGACTTGGATAGGTGTAAAGGAGCTTGCGCACCAAGGCTGGCAGCATGTGGGAAAGAGGCAGCGCCTCAATGCCATCCGTGTCGATGATTGACTGGACCAAAGGCTCCACATCCTTGCGTCGGATGCCGATCCCCAGCGTCCAGTAGTTGACCAACTCATCGACGTTGGTGCTCCGGTCGACTTCGATTTTGACCATGAGGCCCCGGGTACGGGTCATGGCCTTGAACATGGCCCGCGCTTCGGAGTCCCCCTGGGCATAATTGAGAAGGAGCGGAATGTCACTAAAGGCCAGGGTTTCCCCGCGCTTGTAGGTCAACTGCTCGATCTTGGAAACCAGTTCAGGCCTAAGTTTGCTGGTTCGATACCATTCCTGCACGCTCTGCCCGATAATGAGCACCGGATCCATGTGGAACTCGTTCTCAGGCAGCTTGGACAACTCCGTGTAAATGACCGTACGCGACTCGGATGACATCGACTCCAGGTCTGCGATGCGTGGAAAAAGGTACATCATTCCATCGGCGAGGACGACGGTTTTAGGGTCCAGCAGCCCGGCGATCATTGCATTACTCAAACCCGCCCGTTGGAACAAGGCGGGCAGTTCGGAACTAAACCCTTCAGGGAAAGCCCAGCGCGGCTTGGAATTGGGCAGAGGAAAGTTATCAACGAGTGACTTTGGAGCCTCCAAGTAAATGTAAGCACAGCGCAGCTTGCCCCAAGGACCGGGATTGGCATAAAAGACGTTCGGGTTGTTCAAGGTCCGGGGAGCACTCACTGTCGCCGTTGCTGCGGCAGCAGAATTCTGTGCTGTCAGAAGCTCCTGCAGGTCTTCAAGGCTGGAGATTTGAGCGAAGGCAAAATGGACAAAAAAAAGCCAAAAGGCCGAGACGGCTAGAAAAGAGCGATGCATGGGGGATGGGGGCTTACCTTGTTGCCAAAGCAAAGTCCCAGGGGTTTGATTGTAGCGGTTCACACTACACAGGACGAACGAAAGCGCATTTCGTTTTATCCTGCGGTTAATTTTTTGGCATTTGTCCTGTCCAGCCAAAAAACCCTATCAACTTCTTGAGTTAACCCAAAGCAGGCAAACCAGTGCAGACTGGGTCAATACCTCGTCATGGTTTCATGCAGGTTCAGAACCACCCGGCACAAGCTGGTCCAGGCAGCGAGGTCCTGCGCTGGAAGCTGCGTTGAGGGCTGCAAGCCTACGGCCACAAGCTTGGCTGCCTCCTCGGGAGCCTTTTCAAAGGCAGCACGCTGAGCGTTTAGAAAAGCCAGAAGACCCTTTTTCTCTTTGTCTTTGGGCACCCTGGAAAGCGTTCTCGCGAACACATCATTCAATCTATCCTCATCAGACCCCTGGCGCGGCAGGCTTGCAGCCAGACTGCGTGCCGCCTCCACAAACGTGGGGTCGTTCAGGAGGGTCAATGCCTGCTGAGGGGTGTTTGAGACATTTCTGGAACACGCACATTCATCCCTAGGCGGAGCGTCGAAATTGGCCAGCATGGGATGAAGGAAGGTGCGCTGCCAGTGCATGTACACCCCCCTGCGCCACTGACGGTCATCCGAGTCCGCCAGGTAGTCACGACTGGGGAACTGAAGGTTCTCGTAATAGTTCGCAGGCTGGTAGGGCTTCACGCTGGGCCCTCCGACATCCTGCAGGTTCAGAATACCAGCGGCAAAGAGGGCGTTGTCACGGATGAACTCCGCATCGAGGCGACGTGGATTTTGGTAGGACAAAAGACGATTGGCAGGATCCAAGTCCCTCCATTGAGGTCTGGCCTTGCTGTCCTGCAGGTAGGTCTGACTTGTGACAATCAGCCTCATCATGTGCTGCACATCCCAGCCGGAGTCACGGAACTCACAGGCCAGCCAGTCCAAAAGCTCGGGATGACTTGGAGTCTCCCCTTGCGCACCAAGATCGTCGATGACCGAGGACAGGCCATTGCCAAAAAACTGCTTCCACAGCCGGTTCATGAAGGCACGGGCGGTGAGGGGATTCTCCTTGGAGGTCAGCCATTTCGCCAGATCAACACGACTCTGCCGGCGGGAGCCCTCAGCGGGCTTGCTGGTGAGAAATTCTGGGGGCGAAGGCAGTTGGACCTCCCCGCTTTCATCCATCCAATTGCCACGTGCCAGCACCCGGATGGTCATGGGCTCCTTCAAAGCCACTGTGACCTGGGTCCAGGCCTTGCCTCCGCGACAATCCAGGTAGTCCTCATATCTTTTGCGCCAGTCCGGATAAGCAGGAAGATGATGGGCCTCCTGCGCCAGCCAAGCCTCAGGACTGGGCTGAAATTCAGCCAATGGGGCCAACGCAGCGTGGCTGCCCAGGGTCACCCGCACACTGCCAGCACTATGACCAGACAGACGCACGACCACGCGATCTCCAGCGGAAAGATGCGGTGGCTTTTCGATCAGCCAGACACTCGTGTGAGCTTTGCCAGCATCCGCAGCACGGGTCTTCCAGCCTGATGCGATGCCCACTTTCTCAACTCCTCCTGAATAGACGGGCTCTTTCAGGTTGGCCTCCGCATGCAGCACCGCGAGGGTGGCCCCCTGAGTAACGCCGGCTTTCCAAACTTCAAAGGAAGGCTTGAGGGTCATGGCAGCCGGTTCACCTCCACGAAAGAGGCTGTTCTGGTGCTCGGGTTCCGGCAGCAATTCGATCTTCACCGCAGCCACCCGGCCAGAGCCGGGCTGGAACGTCCAGGCAGTGCTCTGGCTGCCCTTGGGTCCGAAAACCACCCTTTGATCCGGTTCAACCCGGAAGACGGCTGGAGGCAGCGCTGCGGTTGGAGTGGGTTTAGCATCCTTCGGACGGGCCGGGGGCGGGTTGGCAGACTTTGAAGTCACTTCGGCCTGAACGTTCAGCCATGGAAAAGCCGGATTTTTGCGTTTCGCCTCAATGGCGGCTTTACGCCAGGTTTCGTAAGCCTTTCGCATCTCAGGCTGAGCCAGCACCGCTTCTGCAGAACGGGCCATCTCTCCAGCCAGACGGGCCATGCGCTTTTGCAGGTAGGGGCTGTCCACCAGGATCTCTGGAGGAAAGGGATGATCATTGCTGAAGCCTTTGAGTTCCTCGGACTCCCCTTTGCGATAGCTGGAATAGACTCCGAACTGCTTGATGTCGGCAAAGTAGGCGCTCAGCGAATAAAAATCCCGCTGGGTGAAGGGGTCGAACTTGTGATCATGGCATTCGGCACAACCCAGAGTGGCCCCCATCCAGGCACCTCCGATGGTGCGCACCCGGTCGGCTTGATACTTCATCAGGTATTCCCTGGCCTGGGCACCTCCTTCACGCGTCATCATGTTAAGCCGGTTGAATCCAGAGGCGATGAGCTGCTCCTGCGTGGCATTTGGCAGCAGGTCGCCCGCCAGTTGCTCCAGAGTAAACTGGTCAAAGCGCTTGTTGGAGTTAAACGCCGCGATCACATAGTCACGGTAAGGATAGATGCGTTGATTCTGGTCGCCGTGAAAGCCGACCGTGTCCGCAAAACGCGCCACATCGAGCCACCAGACGGCCCAACGCTCTCCGAAGTGAGGCGAACTCATGAGACTCTTGGCCAGGTTTTCGGCCGACTCTGAAGACTGCACAAAACGCTCCACTTCTGCGGGTGTCGGAGGCAGCCCCACAAGGTCCAGGCTCATGCGACGGATCAAGGTGCGGCGATCTGCAGGGGCAGAAAGAGCCATTCCCTTCTCCTTCAGACTGGAGAGGATAAAGGCATCAATCGGATGCTTCGCCGGGACATCTGGTGGCTCCGGCCGGACCAGGGGTGTGTAGGCCCAGTGAGGTTCATAGTCCGCCCCCTGCCTGACCCAGGCGATCAAGGTCTGCTTCTGAGCCTCACTGAGCGTCTTTTTTGATTCCGGTGGCGGCATCACCTCATCTTCATCATGGCTCTGAATGCGCTCGATCAGGCTGCTGGTCTCTGGTTTTCCTGGCGAGATAGCCCCGGCTTCAATGGCGGCCTCCCTCACATCCAGCCGAAGATCTGCTTCACGATGGCTCTTGTCAGGCCCATGACAGTGAAAGCAAAAGTCACTCAGAATAGGGCGGACATCGCGGTTGTAGCGCAATTTGCCAGATGATGCAGGCATGGATGCCGCCTGCGCCAGGGTGGCAGCAACCAGGAGGAAGGACAAAACAGCAGCGGACAGGCTCATGA